>JAUVYU010000106.1 GCA_030602935.1 Candidatus Bathyarchaeota archaeon
GGAGACGCTCATGTCCTTGATGGTCTCCCCGGCGAACTCCAACGCGTCGTAAGTGGCCCCGTCAGCCCCGATCTGACCCGCAGTGTAGAGGATGACGTCCTTGGGGGCCACCCAGTCGGGCAGCCTCCCATCCACCTTGACCTTGATGGTCTCGGGGACCCTGAGCCAGGTCTTCCCCGTCGCCAGGATGGCGCCCATGTCCGTTGAGCCGACGCCGGTGGCGAAGGCCCCGAAGGCCCCGTGGGTGCAGGTATGGGAGTCGGCCCCTATCACCAGCCTCCCGGGCTTCACGTGCCCCTTCTCCGGGAGGACCTGGTGGCAGACCCCCGAGTTCACGTCGTAGAGGTGCTTCAGCCCCTGCTCCTTCGCGAACTTGCGGATGTCCCGGTGGATCTCTGCGGCCAGGAGCGTCGACGCGGGCGCGACGTGGTCCAGTATTATGACGACCTTGTCAGTGTCCCAGACCTTCTCGACGCCCATCGCCTTCATCGCGTTGATGGCCAGGATCGTGGTCAGGTCTGGCATCATCGCCACGTCCACATTGGCCTTGACTATCTCCCCTGCCCTGGCCTCGTCCTTACCTGAGGCCCTGGCTAGGATCTTCTCTGATATTGTGTAACCCATGTCTATATGTCTCTCCTACTTTTTGACTGTCCATCTCTTCTCGGGGTGCTCCTCCTGCAGCAGGAGGACGTTCATCCCGCTGAGGTACGCCTCAATGCTTGCCATCACTATGTCCTCGTTGACCCCCTTCGCGGTCACCAGCCTGTCGCCCCGCCTCAGCCTCACCTCGACGTTCACCATGGCGTCGGTGCCACCTGTGATGGCCTCGACGCTGTAGGTGTCCAAGACGGCCCGAGCACCGGGGCTGATGGCCTTGTTCACGGCGTTGAGGGTGGCGTCCACCGGGCCGTTCCCCGTGGCCGCCTCCATGAACGAGTCGCCGTTGAGCCTCAGCTTCACGGATGCCGTGGGGGTGATCTTGTTCCCCGTGGTGACGATGAACTCCTCAAGGTTCAGGGGGTTCACCACCTCTAGGGACATCACGTCCCGGGCGATGTCCAGGAGGTCGGCGTCGGTCACCCTCTCTCCTTTATCGCCCCTCGCCTTCACCACCCTGAGGATCTCGCTGAACTCCTCCTTCGAGGGTTCCAAGCCCATGTCCTCCAGGCTGCTGTTAAGCCCCGCCGAGCCGGCGTGCTTCCCAGAGACGATGTGCCTCACGGCCCCCACCAGCTCCGGGTCGATGGCCTCGTAGGTCAGGGGGTTCCTCAGAATGGCGTGTGTGTGGATCCCCGACTCGTGGGCGAAGGCGTTCTTACCTACTATAGCCTTGTTGGACTGCACATACATATGGGTGAGGCGGGAGACCAGCTGCGACGTCTCGTAAAGGAGCTCCGTCTTGACGCTGTGCTTGACGTCGTAGAGCACGCTAAGTGTGACGGCGATCTCCTCGAGGGAGGCGTTCCCCGCCCTCTCGCCGATGCCGTTGATGGTCCCGTGGACCTGGTCCGCCCCGGCCATGAGGGCCGAGATGGAGTTGGCGACGGCGAGGCCGAAGTCGTCGTGGCAGTGGACGCTGAAGAACGCGTCCGGGAACTCCTTCCTGAGTTCCGCGAACCAGGCGTAGGACTTCTCGGGAGTCAGTATGCCCACTGTGTCGCATGGGGCGATCCTGTCGCATCCCACGTCCAGGGCGTGCCTGATGACCTTCTTCAGGTAGTCCATGTCGGTCCTAGAGCCGTCCTCGGTGGAGAGCTCCGTGATGAGCCCGTGGTCCTTGGCGTGGATGACAGCCTTCTCCATCATGCTGAGGACCTCATCCCGGGTCTTCCCCAGCTTCTGCTCGATGTGGAGGTCAGAGACGGGCACGATGATGTTGACGCTGTCGACGCCGCATGCGATGGCGATGTCGATGTCTTTGATCACGCCCCTCGTGGCGCTGCATATCTCGGCGTCCAGCCCCTCCGAGGCGATGAGCTTCACTCCCTTGGACTCCCCCTCGGAGACCACCGCGAAGCCAGCCTCGATCACCTCAACCCCGAGCTTGTCCAGCTGCCTAGCTATCTCAAGCTTTTTCTCGGGGGTCAGGGAGACGCCGGGTGTCTGCTCTCCGTCACGGAGGGTGGTATCTAAAAATCTTACGTGTTCCTTGAAGTCACTTAATAAAGCGATACCCCATTTTTCATTCCTTCGATTGGTAGAATATAGGCTAGAAAACTGGTCATATAAGGATATCGCCGTAGCCTCCAACTATACATGAATACAAATCGTTTGATGAAAAGAGGGAGAAAAATGGGCTTCTTTCGCAGGCTTAATTGTTGCCGTCCATGAGGAGCCTGTTCATGCCCTTCAGGATGGCCTCGACGCTCGCCATCACCGTGTCGCCGTTGACGCTGTTGGCGGTCACCATCCTATCGCCCCTCCTGACGGCGACGGTGACGTCGGCGACGGCGTCGGTACCGCCCGTGATGGCCTTCATCGAGAACTTCTCCAGGGTTATGTTGGCGAAGCCGTTCACGACGTTCCTGATGGCGTTGATGGCCGAGTCTATGGGTCCGTTCCCCACCCCAGAGCCCTTGTACTCGACACCGTCGACCAGGAGGGTCGCCGAGGCGGTGGGTGTGATGGTGTTCCCGGTGACCACCAGAAGCTGCTTGAGCTTCACCCTGTCATCAGCGGTTATGTCCATGACGTTCTTGGCGATGGCGTACAGGTCAGAGTCGGAGACCACCTTCCCGGTGTCACCGAGCTTCTTCACCTCTGCGGCTACCGCCTTCAGCTGCTCTCTGGTGGGCTTAAGACCCATGTCATCCAGCATGCTGGAGATACCATGCCTGCCGGCGTGCTTCCCCGCGACTATCCGGCTCAGCTTCCCCACGAACTCGGGGCGGAGTATCTCGTAGTTCCCAGAGTGGCTGAGGAGCCCGTGAACGTGGATGCCGGCCTCATGGGCGAAGGCGTTATCCCCGACGATGGGGGTGCTCGAGGGCAGGTAGACCCCGCTGAACCTCTCAACAAGAGACGAGGTCTCAGCTATCTTCTTGGTGTTGATGCCCGTCTCGACCTCGTACTGGGCCGCTAGGCAGACCACCACCTCCTCAAGGGATGTGTTTCCGGCCCGCTCACCCAGGCCGTTGATGCAGACGTGGGCCTGCTCGGCTCCCGCCTCGATGGAGGCGAGGGTGTTTGCCGTGGCCTGGCCCAGGTCGTTGTGGGCGTGGGCGCTCAGGGGGACCCTGGCGTGGGCCTTCAGCTCCCTGAAGAAGTCGAACGTCATCCGAGGGGTCATGACCCCGACGGTGTCCGGGATGTTGAGCATCTCGGCCCCGGCGTCCTCAGCGGCCTTGCAGATCTCGACGAGGTAGCCCATGTCCGTGCGGGTCGCATCCTGGGGGCTGAACTCGACGAAGACCCCGTGCTCCTTCGCGTACTCGATCCCCTCGACCGCAGACCTGAGGACGTCCTCCCGGGTGGTCTTCATCATGGTCTCGATGTGGAGGTCGCTTGTGGAGATGAATATGTGGATGTAGGGCACGTCGCACTCGAGGGCCCTGTCGATGTCCTCCTTGAGGGGCCTGGAGAGGGCGACCACCTGGGCTTCGAGGCCCAGAGCCGCGATCTTCTTCACCGCCTCGGCCTCCCCAGGCGAGGTTATGGGGAACCCCGCCTCGATCCTGGGGACGCGTAGCTCGTCGAGCTGCTGGGCGATGAGGACCTTCTCGTCTATGGTGTAGGTGACGCCGGGCATCTGCTCGCCGTCACGGAGGGTCGTGTCGAATATCCAGACCTTCTCGGGGAGGAACCTCTCCCCCCCGGGCTTGTACTGGCTGAGGTAGAACTTGTTGTCGCTCAAATCGGACACCTGGAATGTAACCTCTCAGAGACGCCAGTTCTTTTTAACCGTTTTGAGCAAGACTTGTTACCCATGCAAATGGAAATGTTAACCAGTGGAAAAAGGGTGAAAGCTCGTGGCTTTAGAGTAGGTCTTTGACCTTCATTATGGCCGTCGTGAAGTCCCCAGGGCTTATTCCGGGTATCTGGACATCCGTCTCGTCGTAGAACCTGTTGACGACATCGGAGATGGCTGACTCGTCAAGGTTCACGCCCGTGAGAGCCTCCTCGAGCTGGAAGATGGCCTCCTTGGGCAAGGCGAAGAAGTCCCCCCGCACCTGGGCGCTGAGGATCTCGCTCCCCTTCACCTCAGCCCTTATCCGGATCAGCTTGGCTGCCTTGTGGTCTGCCTCGACGACCTTCACGTCGTGGGCGATCTTCACGGCCCTCCCCTCCTTCGCCTGGGACGGGGGCGCCTCCATGTAGAGCCACTCCCGGGAGGTGTGCCGGGGCTTGGTCTCCTC
>JAUVYU010000226.1 GCA_030602935.1 Candidatus Bathyarchaeota archaeon
TGTACTGGGAGGACGAGAAGAGCTCAGTCAGAGCCGCAATGGGATACCTCAAAAAGTAGAGGAAAGATAGGAGGGGAGCTAGCCCTTCAGGCCACTGAAATACTTCCCGAGCCTGTCGACGGCCTCCTCGAGGACATCCACCGGCTTGACCAGGGCAAGCCTCACATGACCCTCACCCTTCGGGCCGTAGAGGGAGCCGGGGGCTACGAGGACCTCCCCTCCCTTCAGCAGCCCCAGGAGGAGCGGCATGCTGGGCACCCCGAAGCTGCTGACGTCCGGGAAGACGTAGAACGCCCCCTCGGGCATGGGACAGGAGACCCCGTCTATCTCGTTGAGCCTGGGGACGACGGCGTCTATACGCCGCTTGTATGCCTCCCTCATGGAGTCCACGAAGTCCCAGCCCTCCGCCAGGGCCTTGGTTGCCGCCTTCTGGAAGGGCAAGGGCATCCCGGTGATGCCTATGGGGACCTGGTTTATCTTCTCCATCAGCTGGGGGCCTGCGATGATGTACCCCGCCCTGCAGCCGGTCCACGCGAAGGTCTTGCTGAAGCTCATCAGCACCATGGTCCTCTCCTCCATCCCCGGCTTGTCGATGATGGGCACGTGCTTCCCGTCCCAGATGAACTCTGTGTAGATCTCGTCCGAGATCACCAGCACGTCCTTCTCAACAGCGATCTCAGCCAGCCTACCGATCTCTGCCTCGGTCCAGACCGCCCCCGTTGGGTTGTCGGGGCTGCAGATCAGGACTGCCTTCGTCTTCTCGGTGATGGCCGCCTCGATGTTCTCGAAGTCGGGCCTGAACAGCCTCTTCTCGTCCTTACTCTGAGCTGCACGTATGATCTTGGCGCCAAAGTACGCCGCTGGCTGGGAATAGCCGGTGTAGCAGGGGTCCATGAGCAGCACCTCGTCCCCGGGGTTCAGGATGGTCCCGAAGGCCCTGAAGATGGCCTGGCTCCCGCCGGAGGTTATGAGGACCTGCTTCGCTGGGTCCACCTCGACCCCGTACTTCCCGTAGTAGTCGGCTATCGCGGTCTTGAAGGCGGGGTCGCCGCCGAAGGCGTAGTGGGTGTACCCCTCGCGCATCGCGTCGTAGACCGCCTTGCTGATGAACTCGGGCTGGTTGAAGTCGGGATCCCCCGCCAGGAGGTTGATGGCGTTAGGGGGCATCGGCGGCATGGACCGCGTGAGGCTGCCTCCGCCCATCGCGAGGATCTCCTTCTTCACGAACTTGTCGACGTCCATATGGATCATCTAGACTCTGTTACTCCACGTAAAAGCCTAAGCATTGGATACCCCGCGCGCGAGGGGTTTACCAGACAACTTGGACACCTCAGGATCGGAATTATTGATCGCTGAAGGCCACGTCTATGAATTCTCTTTCTCCTCGATGAACAGTATACAGGAGGGCCAGCTGACCTTGAGCTCCTCAGTCCACTTCTCAATGAGCTCGTCCCGGTCCCCCTTACCCTCCTTGACGATGAGCCCTGCGCCGACTGCCCCCGTCCGCATCTTCTCGAACCTCTCCGTGTTCAGGCAGACCCCATGCTGCCCGCACTCGACGCAGTCCTCCACGCCCCTGTCTATGGCGCAGAGCCTCATGGGGCAGTCCGGGCTCCCGTCCCCGCTCCGGCATCCCCCGCAGAGGGGCATCTCCTCGATGGACTCAAGCCCCTTCGAGAACTCCTTGAAGTCGAAGCAGGGGGGGACCCACTCCTCGAGGCCGTAGTTCCCGACGACATCGGCAAACCTCCCCGTCAGCTCCCTCAGCGCGCCGTTGCCGGCCACGCAGCTCCCGCACCAGATGCCGCAGTAGCCTATCTGAGACTTCACGTTCTCGAAGGATTCGTTGGTCATCTCATAATTCACCGCGTGAGCCCGGTCTAATTCTCATGATAATGGCGGTTAATAAGTTGTGTCTGAGAGAACCACGTTTGAGACCCCTCGACTTCGTGGAGCTCATCGGCTGACTCTCCTGTAGCGTAAACGTTCTATACCGAGGACGAACATCAAAGGTAGGGTGCCTCATATGAACGTAGAGATCAAGCCCACGGAGAAGGTCGTCGTGATGGGGCTGGACGAACGGTCGCTGGACGCAATGGCGTGGTGCGCCACCATTTTCGGCATCAACCGCCTCTTCTGGGTCGACGGCCACCTAATCTGCACCGAGGTCTTCGAGGAGTCCTTCAAGCACGAGATCAAGGAAGGAGAGTTCTGCATCAGCCAGGCCTGCTACACAAAGTTCCCCAGATACACAAGGCTCCACGAGGTGGAGAAGGGAACCCAGATCCCCATCGTGGACGTATCCGAGATGAGGATCTACAGGAGCCTCATGAAGGCGATAAGGGAGTACGAGAACGCCGAACACGACGCCTGACGTCCCACATGCGTCGTCCTCATCGTGGAGGTTATGATAAAGGGTATAAGTATAGTGGGACTGTTTCACCCGTATGAGCAAGATTTTAAACGGGCTGGAGCCCGAGATAGTCTGGGATATATTCGAGAGGATCTCCGAAATCCCCCGGTGCTCTAAGAAGGAGGAGGGCGTCCAGGAGTTCCTGGAGGCCTGGGCCGGGGAGAACGGCGTGGGATTCAATAAGGACAAAGTCGGGAACGTCATCCTCATCCGGGAGGCGGCCCCCGGCTGCGAGGGCTACCCCACACTCATGATGCAGGGCCACCAGGACATGGTCTGCGAGAAGGACCCGGAGAGCCCCCACGACTTCGACGTCGACCCGATACCCCTGAAGGTCGAGGGGGACAATGTCTCGGCCGAAGGGACCACACTTGGCGCCGACAACGGGATCGGCATGGCAATCGCCATGGCCCTCCTCGTCGACCCGAGCC
>JAUVYU010000256.1 GCA_030602935.1 Candidatus Bathyarchaeota archaeon
GGATATAAAAAACCTGAGGTATCCAATATCCCCGATGATAAGAGACTTCAACCTCCTCGCCACTGCTGACAACTACAACCGGAGTCAGGCCTGTAGCGAGCTCTGGATGCTTCTCCGGGCTGTGGGTGACGAGACCCCCTCGGTGGACCGCAGCCCGGTCAAGGGGCTCATCACCGCCAGGACTAGCCTCGACCCCCAGGAGGCCATCAGGAGGCTAAGGGAGGAGCTCCACGTAAAGAGGGACCACTTCAAGGTGCTCCTGAGGGTCATGCCCATAGAGGTTAGGGTACCAACCACTCTGGAGGAGATCAAGGAGGCCTCCCGGAGGCTGGCGTCCAAGATACCCGAAGATGAGGCCTACCGGATAACCGTCGAGAAGAGGCGCACCGACCTACGGAGCATGGAGGTCATCGACGCCGTCGCTGAGGGGATCGAGAGACGGGTGGACCTGGAGAACCCCGACTGGGTACTCCTCATCCAGATAATAGGCAGGACCACCGGGATCTCCGTGATCCCCCCAGACGGCCTCCTCAACGTCCAGAAGGAGCGGGCGGCCCTACCTGCGAAGGGACAGTAGCGCCCCCCTCTCGACTATCAGCTTCGTCAGGGCCTCCTCGGCGGGTCCACGGACAGCACCGAGCTCCTTATCCGACACTCCGAAGACTGTCTTCAGCTCGTCCCATTTTGCCCCGCTTACATCCAGCACCGAGTCATCTGGTACACCGATGACGCCGGAGACATCAGTGAAGGCTCCCTCGGCCTCCTCACGGCTCTCACCCAAGACGAGGAGTGCCACCCTCGCTGTCCGTTCCGAGACTCCCACAATCTCAAAGGCCTGGGAGATCTGGTCACGGCAAGAGGCGTAGAGCAGCACCTCCACCTCAAGGCTCCGGGAGATCCCCCTCCCACCCTCGAAGGCCTCAACTGCGTTGACTGCAGCGAAGAAGAGATGCCTCCAGCCGGCCACCTTGTCAGCGTCGAAGGCTTGGAAGCGGATGTCTGGTATAGCCTCCCTCACGCGTGAGATGAAGCTGTCCACGTCCCCCACGGAGACGTCCCTGAAGCCACCTATGGAGACGAACCAGTCGGCGCCCTGAAGTTCAGCTGTATGGACCATCCGCGTACTTCTCCTCACGCAATATTATCCGATTTTGTCTTTAAGTTATAGGGAGAAGCTCGGTGGAAACTGGATTGTTTTCGTCACCCATCGACATATATGCCTCAGCCGGGGCTAGGGGGGTGATATCAATGAGCGAGAAGTTAGACATCGGCATCGCCAAGCTCCCCTACTCGGGTTCCAGAGGTGGATCCGAGACCTCTAAGGGACCGGAGGTCATGGAGCAGGGCGGACTGCTGGACATTCTTGAGAAGATGGGGTGCGTCGTCGCTGACTCCCAGACCACAGTGCTCACAGCCGAAGAGGAGACACACTATGGCACGAGGCACAGGCTCGGGCTCGCCTCAAAGCACCTCACCGACATAGTCGCGGACCAGGTGAAAAGAGGGCTCTTCCCCATCGGCCTGCTCGCGAACTGCAACGGCCTCATGGGCATGCTCGCCGGTCTCCAGCACTCCGGGCCCGGCTGGAAGCCACTGAAGGTCGGCTTGGTCTGGATAGACGCCCATGGCGACATCAACACCCCCGAGACCAGCCTCAGCGGGATGCTGGGCGGGATGCCCGTGGCGGTCTCCACCGGCCTCTGCCTCCACAGGCTGCGGAGGGAGTGCGGCCTCGACCCGGCCCTGCCCACGAAGTACGTCACAATGGTCGGTGTGAGGGATACGGATCCCCTTGAGCAGGAGATCATCGACAGGTCGAACATCGAGCACATCACGGTGGATCAGGTCCGGCACCTCACCCCGGCCATAGACGTGGAGATGGAGAGGCTCGCGACCCTCACGGACCTCACCTACGTCCACATCGATATGGACATCCTCGACCCCGTGGAGGTCCCCGGCCACGGCCTGACCGTCGCCGATGGCCCCACGAGCATCGAGCTGGGGAACGCGCTGGAGATGATGTTCGAGCACCCCAGCGCGGCAGCCTTCGGCATAGCCTCCTACCCATGGAGGCGAGATCCCGACGGGGTGTCCTTGAAGGCTGTCTACAACCTGATAGAGGGAGTCATACGGGGCCTCAAGAACAGGGAAGCCTGACCCCTCTTCTCTTTTTTCAATAGAGAGGATCTCGTTTTCAGCTCATTTTGGCTGAATCTGGCGAATGTATATGAGTGCGCAGCCCTCTTCAAGGCTGTATGTCAAGCTCCAATGATGAAGATCTCATAGTACCCAAGAAGTGGTACGAAGCCCTCCCCCGGAAGTCTTGGGAGAGGTTCAACAAGACTGAGACAGGCTACCCCTGGTTCGAGGTCTACGAGGTCACACCGAACACATACGCCATCTACGAGCCCGGACAATTCCAAGAGGTCATCTCCTACCTGGCCCTCGGAAAGGAGAAAGCAGCCCTCATCGACACCGGCTACGGGATGAGCGACATGAGGGGACTAGTCGAGCTGCTCACCGACCTCCCGGTCACGGTGGTGATCACCCACGCCCACGTCGACCACATCGGCCAGAACTACGCCTTCAACGACGTCGCGGT
>JAUVYU010000085.1 GCA_030602935.1 Candidatus Bathyarchaeota archaeon
GGAGAATGGGTATGCCTGCTGGCCAGCAGTCTGGGGGATCGACTACATAATAGGCAGGATCATAACCACAATGATCTACTGGAGGACCTGGAATGTTGAACCGGATAGATGAATGGAAAAGTGATTTGAACTTTCTAAGTGCAACCAAGGCCCAGAGATACACAGCCCTCCTCATGTCGGGGATGGCAGCCCTCCTCTGGGCTGTCCGGGGCTGGGATAGTGGAATTGGTAGCTATGGAATCAGTCTGCATTATTCAGTATTCGTGATCTATGGCTTGGAATATGCAATCCTGAACTGGTGGATGGATAATGCAGAGAACATCCAAGGGATCAGGAACCTGATCATAAGCGTTTCCTGGACCATATTCAGTGTGGCTGTCTTTGAATGGTATTGGGGCCTAGGATATGCCCTCCTCCACGGGGAGCTCTGGGTCCTGACCCCCATGAACCCTGTCTACACAGAGCTGATAGCTATCACGCTAATAGGGATCTTGGGGGGCATATACGCAATCAGGCAGGGAATAAGGCTGTCAATGGATGGGATCACTATGCTGGCACTTCTATCTGCCCTAGTCTGGTTTGCAGCCGGATTCCCCCAGACATGCTACCCCTCAGTAGAGGGAACCGTGATCTACATTGAAAACAATCTAGTCCACTTATTCAACGTTCTAGCAAAAGCAGGCCTAGCCCTAGCCACAGCATGGACCCTCATGAATAAAAGACCCCATGAAATGCTATTCCAATTCCTAATGGGAAGCCTATGCGCTTTAATAGGAGGTCTATGCGCGCGCGCTCAATTCTGTTACTACACATTCTGAACGCCTACTTGATAGGCTTATATAGGTGTAACGCCTACACTGTATGCGATGAAAATGGGTTTGAGCGCAACCATCAGGATAAGCCCCGACACACGTGACGCCCTGAACGACCTGAAAAGGGGCGGAGAGACACAGGACGCCGTAATCCGGCGTCTGATTGGTAGTTGGGAGGTATCTCAAGACATTAAGGAGGCCATGAAGGAGGTCATCGACGTCGAGGAGGCGGCCTGATGAGGCGTGAGAGCTACATCCTGGCGGCGTTCAGCATCCACCAGCGAAAGGCCGTCCAATACTCGGAGTACTTCACCCTCCCCGGACTCGCCAAGGGAGTGACGACCGCCATGGAGAGGGGCGCAGATTATGTGTCCCTCCGACGCATCCGCCCCGAGGAGGCTGAGGGCTGATGTCGGTGGAGAAGGAACGCATGTCCTTGACCCTGACGAAGTAC
Organism: Candidatus Bathyarchaeota archaeon; assembly: GCA_030602935.1. Classification (GTDB taxonomy): domain Archaea; phylum Thermoproteota; class Bathyarchaeia; order TCS64; family TCS64; genus BS750m-G28. Next base: position 1,267 of record JAUVYU010000085.1, read on the forward strand.
TACGTGGACCGCCTCAATCGCCTCGTAGAAACGGGGCTCTACATGGAACGTCAGGACGCCATCAGGCACGCCCTGAGTCTACTCTACGAATACCATGGGATACCCCTCACGCTCTCGGAGGCTGAGGGCTGAATGAGTGTGACAAGTTCAAGCACAAAAGCGTCTTTATTACTTATCTTAGGTCTAGTCGCTGGTGTCTGGCTAACCCTAGATCCAAACTTCACGATCTCTCAATGCAAACTTGTATTTGAAAGCATGATGTTCTTGACACTTGTATGGATGCTAATCGATACCATCAGGAAACGTCAGGACCTGAAAGACAGGCTGAGGGGAGAGTATGCGGAGGATGAGGGCAGTTGAAGGTCGACATTCAACCTTTAAACGTAGAGGTCCCGCGCACGCGCAAGGTCGACATTCAACATTTAAACGTAGAGGTCCGGGACGGGGACGGGGAAGAATTAGATGAATTTCAGATAAATATCACAAATCGACAAAAGTTAGAAGCGGGAAAAGGCCGACTTATTGGTGCGGAAATGTACCAGAAAAACGAGGATCTCCTCGTCAGGTACCTATCGGCGCGCCGGCTCTCCCCAGGTACCAAAGCCAGCTACGGGACGGCTGTCAAGAGCTTCACGAACCTCGTCGGGGCCCCGCTCGTCAAGGCTGGCCGGGCTGAGTTCGAGGAGTGATTCAGGCGAGCAGACGCCATAGGCCTGGCTGCATCGAGCATAGTCCTCTACACGTCTCGGCTGAGGAAGGTTCTCGTCTACGCCCTGATTTGTATGAACCTGTCGAAGGCGGAGGCGAAGGCGAGGGTCATGCTCGCACTCGAAGGGGTGCCCCTCCAGGACCTACACCGGGAGTCGAAGATCCAAGAGAGGTGGCTCGACAAACTCCTTACCCCTGGTGAGCTCGGGTCCCTCATGAGAGAGGCGGTTCATCCGAGGTCGCGAGCCCTCCTCCCGGTCCTCTACGAGACGGCGTGTAGGAAGGGCGAGATCCTCGCGGCCCGCATCAGGGACGTCTCAATCGGCAGCGATTTCTCAACGATAAGTGTCTTCGGGAAGACCGGACAGAGGACCCTACCCCTGATAAGGTCAGTTCCGGCCCTGGAGAAATGGCTCGAAGCGCATCCCAATCCAAGACCCAGGTCTCCCCTATTCGCGACCGTGGTGAACGGGAAGGTCCGCCGCATGGATGATCGCACACCTAACAAACTCATGGCGGAGATCGGCGAGAGGATAGGAATGAGACATGTCTCCCCGCACATGCTAAGGCACACCAGGCTCACGGAGCTCGCCGCCGCCGGCGTCGGGGAGTTCGTGCTCAAGAGCTTCGCAGGGTGGACCCAGAACAGCGACATGGCTGCCAGGTATGTCCACTTCTCGGGCCGGACTCACATACCCGCCATACTGAGGCTGGAGGGTATAGATTTGAACTCCTCCGGGAGGGAAAGGCCCACGAGCGTCGGAGACGTCTACGGCGTCCTGGAGAACGTACTCAAGGAGGCCTCGGATTAATGGACGTCGAGAAGCGGACGAAGAAGGCCATCATCCTCACCCGGGAGATCCTGCTGCGAACCCTCGACGACTCCGGCGCCGTTGCGTTCATGACCTTCTACGAGATTGAGCCCGATGAGGTCGAGGAAAAGGTCGCCGATATCCTGGAATACTTCGAGAAAACGGACCCCGAGGAGAAGGGCTGATGGCAGAAATATTATTCTCACGGGCTGTCATCCCCACGAACAGCCTCAGGCTCATCTATGAAGCGATGGGAAACACCCTGAACCCACACATCCAGATGCTACGAGCGACGGCGAGTTCCTCCTACCCCACCGATAAGTCGAGGCCTCACAGAAACATCAGTGTCTATAAGACTGAGTCCATGAAGGTCGAGGCGAGGTTCAACAAGGGAACGAGTAGGGAAAACTTCGACATAGAGGCCATACTCGACGCGTGCGACGAGATACCCATACACGATCTCTGGGTTCACAGACTGATGCTCAGGCTCAAGTACAGGCTGGGCCTCTTCGATTTCGAATTCCAGAATAGGCCCATAACCCCCGGGAGCGAGGCGGAACGCTGGGTGGCCTCCTATCTAAAAAATCTGAAGGAGGAGGGCCTGATAATGAGGGCGCAGCTGAGACACCTGCCCCTAATATCAGCGATGACCGTCCCCCGGGGAGGCCACCTAGACGGAGAGACTCTGAACGATTCGACATTCATCCGCTGGCTATCCAGGGAGACGAGCGGCATCATAAAGACGAAGATAATTCGGAAGATGGATGAAGAGACATTCATCGACGTGAGAATAAAGGAGGCCGAGAATGTCTAAGCGGTCGAGGCTGTCCAAGCGGTGTGACGAGTGCATCATCTTCGCCCTCCCCGACGATGAGTGCCTGTTCTACGGCACGCCGACTTGGTGCATAAACATGGGATGGGTGTATTCCCGTGAGCAGCCGATCCGATGACCCCGGGGTCAGCCTCGACACGCGCGTGCGCGTGCCCTACGCACCCCGGCTTTTGAGCGAATGGTCCCCTCAGATAAGGTACACGCCCGCGCGCGCTATCATGTGGAACCAGAGGGAGGACCAGAGGCTGATGAACAGCTACAAGAGGATCCCCCGGGAGGCACTGATGAGGCTCTTCCCCGACAGGACTTGGCTCGCCATCGTCTCCAGGGCTTACCTACTGAAGATCCCCCGGAAGGGCCGGTGGTACTCCCCCGAGGAGGACCAGCTTCTCCTGGCACTCTACCACGACATGGATCTCACGTACGCCCAGATGAGCGAGTACTTCCCGCACAGAGACCGTTTCTCCCTCCGAATGCGGATATGCACCCTTCGTAAGCGATGGGGAGGTGAATGAAAGTGGAACTTGAAAAAATGATAGATGCATATGCACAGCTCGTCCAGGAAGTGGGAGCCGAGAGGGCCTCATCCCTGGCAAACCGACTATTCCGATCCCGGAACACGGCCCTCACGCTGGCGATCGTGTTGAAGAATGGGAAGGTGACGGCCGTGGAACTCCAGGACATCGGGATCCCGATGCCCTCGTCTCACAGATCCATCGCGGACCTGCGAAGGATGGAACTCATCAGCCCCGATGAGGGGTTCCAGGCCTCGTCACGTGGAGGCCCCAGAACTAAGGTATGGCATCTCTGTCGATCTCAATAACTGAGAGTATGTGCAGGTACTTTCATGTGTGTTTCAGATGAATAATACTCGCACTTGGCGCGACTAACTATACTACTATACTATACACTCTTACACAATACACTTACACACTGACAATAACTTGCCTAAATCAGTTATAATAATACATATTTTACCTCCATAATTCACTTAAAACTGATCGGATATGGTACGTTTACCATGAAAACAATGAGAAGGAATAATCTGGATATCTGCGCTGATATCCTTCGGGTGTCTCGGGGCGGGGCCATCAAAACCCATCTTGTGTACAAATGCAACCTGAATTTCAATATCGTGAAGAAGTACATCGCTGGGCTCACGGAGAGCGGTCTTCTTGTGAAGAACGGTGACAGGTTCTACTCCACGGAGGAAGGGATCCTGTTCATCGACAGGTACGACCAGCTGGGCGCAC
>JAUVYU010000152.1 GCA_030602935.1 Candidatus Bathyarchaeota archaeon
AGGTGCTCCAGGACGGCGAGCCTACCCGCGTAGTAGCAGCCCCCCATGGAGGCATACTTGCTACGGCTGTTGTAGCCCTCCCAGTCGGTGACGATGCTCACGTGGGTCTCAGAGGGATTCCACAGGGTCCTGGGGTACCACGCCTCGTAGGCCTCGTAGCACCAGGCGTCGGGGACGAGGAGGACCTCGAACCGGTTCCCCAGGTAGTCGGACTCGTAGACCTCGTAGTGGTTGATGAGGGGGTAGTCCTTGGTCCTGTTGGCGAGGACCTTGGAGACGATGTCGTCGACCGCCGTGATGCTCCACCTGGTGGGGACCAGCCTCCTGTTCCTCTCGATGCCGAAGCTTCCCATGCTGAATGCTTTCTGGATCTGGGTGACCGGGACCCCCTCCTCGTGGAGGCTGATGGTCGCGGGGGCGGCCTTGAGGTCTGTGTCGTAGTGGGCCTTCTCCATGTCCCGGTTCCAGCGGATGTAGCCGATCTCGATCTTGTCCAGGGGGGCGTTGGGCCCGATGGGCTGCACGTCGGCGTCGACCCTGAAGCTCCTCCGGGGAGGCTTGTGGAGCTTCATCTCGGTCTCCACATAATTCTCAGCCAGGGAGAGTTCCCTGGTCATGTCGAGGATGCGTCCCGCCTTCTCCGGCTTCCGGACGTTAACCCGGTACATGCCCCTGACTAGCTGGGCCCTGTAATCGATGATCTCGTCTATGGACTTTCCCAGCCACCGCTCGGGGGCGTCGAGGATCGACGTGTCGCCGTAGTAGTTGGGTGCCAGCGGGCCGACGTTGACATAGGGATAGCCGAATCGCCCGACGAAGACGCTTGGGGGCGATGATCCGTCGACGGTGAGGCCCTTGATGCTCCTCCAGATCTTGTAGTGGGAGCTCGCGCGGGCGATGACGGGGCAGCTGGTCTTCCCACAGAGCATCTTGGAGCCCTTGCAGATGGCGCAGAGGGAACCGCTGGGAGCCTGCATCCTGAGGTAGTCCGATGTGAAGTCCAGGTTAGCACCCATGTTGGGGTCCGTGGACGTCAGGTCTCGGATCCAGAGGTTTCTGGCCTTGACCCGCTTGGCTATCCTCTTGGGCAACTTCGGTATCAGGTTCCCCTGCACTTGTTATATAGCTTAAGGTGGTGATGATAGGAGAGAGGTCGATGAAATAATCCTAGGAGGACGCGTGAGCTGGGCGACGGCATAGTCAAGGGCTGGTCCGACCTCCTCATGAGACTCCCCACTTTCATCCTAGGCCTCTTCCTATTCTCCGTGGGGGTGGTCATGAGCCTCTACTCCAACCTCGGGATGAGCCCCTGGGGCGTCTTCCAGTTTGGCCTCGCCAAGATACTGCCCCTCACATTCGGACAGGTCTCACAGGTCGTCGGTCTCGCCGTTCTGGTGCTCGGCTGGGCCCTCGGGTTCCCTCCAGGCCTCAGCACCGTAGCCAACATGTACTTGGTAGGACTGTTCATCGACCTCGTGATGGCATGGAACCTCCTGCCCCAACCTACCGAGCTAGTCCCCCAGATAGCGATGCTTGTACTCGGCGTCGTTGTGATCGGGATAGCGTCCCTACTCTACCTCAGAGTCCAACTCGGGGCGGGACCCAGAGACGGTCTCATGGTGGGCCTGGTCACCAAGCTCGACAGGCCAGTCTCCCAAGTCCGGATGGCCATCGAGGTCACGGTGCTGGTGATGGGTTTCTTCCTAGGTGGACCGGTGGGGATCGGGACTATCCTGAACGCCCTTCTCACGGGGCCTGTGGTGCAGAGATCCTTCAAGCTGGGAGGGTACAACCCGAAATCGGAGCAGGTTGACCTGTTCAAGCTGGCCAGGATTCTGTCAGGTAGGTCCAAAGTGCTCGAAAAATAGGGAAAAAGGGTGTTAGAGGATCGTCATGGACTCTAGGTCCCTGGGATAGTAGGTTATCAGCTCGTACCCGTCCTCGGTGATGACCGCGGTGTCGGAGTGTCTGAACCCGGCGTAGCCGAGCTCGTAGATCCCCGGCTCTAAGCTCACGACCATCCCGACCTCCAGGACCTCGGGGTTGCCCATGTCGAGGAAGGGCGGCTCGTGTCCCTGCAGCCCGATGCCGTGGCCCGTGTGGTGCTTCATCAGGGACCCGTATCCCGCGTCCATGAAGACCTTCCGGGAGGCCTTGTCGACGTCAGCGCAGGTGTTCCCGGGCTTCAGGGTCTCGATGGAGGCGTCCTGGGCCCTCACCATCGCGTCGAACATCTTCGCCTGCTTCTCCGTGGGCTCCCCGACGATCATGGTCCTCTCCAGCTCGCTTCCGTAGCCCCCGATGTCTGCCCCGGCTCCTGTCACGAGGACGTCCCCGTCCTTGATGACCCTGTTGATGCTGACGCAGTGGGGCATCGCTGACTTCCAGCCGACCTGGCCCCTGAAGCCCGCCGAGCAGGCCCTGCTCCCCTTGGTGGGCGCGTACTCTGGGCCCAGGGTCTTCTTCATGATCCCCGTGGCCTCGGCGCTGGCCATCAGCGCGATCTCGGCGTTCCAGAGGCCCGGTGCCGTGTACTCCTGGAGGAACATGTGGGCGAGGTTGCCCCACTTCCCGCTCTCCCTGATGAGGGCGATCTCCTCCTCTGTCTTCTTGAGCCTCTCGTCCCAGAAGTACCTCCCCAGCTTCTCGAACGTGGCGTCCGGCATCTTCTCGCTCAGGGGCGGCCCGTGGTAGCCCATGGCCCCGGTCGCTCCGGCGGGGTTGTCGGCCACTATCTTCGCCTTCCCGAGGCCCATCTCCGTGAGCCACTTGGCGAAGAGGTCGATGGGGTGGGTCTCCCCTGGGTAGTCCAGGTACGTGTGTACGTCCTTGATGAGGGGTGTTTGGTGCTTCAGGTGGTCTCCCTCGAGGAGGGGTCCGACGAAGGCCATCTCTCCCTCGGCGGGTACCACGAGGGCGGCGGGGCGCTCCGTGGTCATGTGGTAGAAGTGGCTGAGGTAGAAGATGTGGACCCCGTTCGTGACGAGCATGGCGTCGTACCCCTTCTCCTCCATGAACGACTTGGCGTGCTCCAGCCTCCTCCCGTACTCCTTCCAGCTGATCCTAAGCTTAGGCATGATAATCCACTCATCTCAGATTCTTCACATGAACGTTAAAGCACTATCGACCCCGCACAACCATTTTATAGATGCCCGAAAAACGTTTAGACAATTCCAATTGGAGGGCCTGGATGCAGCTCTGGGAGTGGGTTTTTGTCTTCATCCTCATAGGCCCCTTGATCCTCACGACCATCGTGCTCGGCCTCAGCCTCGCAGGTGTGGGCCTTAAGGACCTTGCCCGCTACTTGGACCGGCTGCGGGCCGAGGAGGGGCCCGCCCTCCCGGAGGACACCATCCCCGATGTCGATATCGACAGGTACATTGAAGAGCTTAAGAAGCAGAAGGATCAAGCTGATGGCTAGTCCTCGCCGTAGATGAGCTTCATCTCGTCGAGGGAGAGCTTCTCACCTGCCCCCAGCTTGCGCTTCGCCTCCGCTAGGAGCTCCTCCCTCTTCGCCCTGAGGCTCTGGGATCTCCAAGCGCTCATCCTTTGGCCCGCCACCTTGAGCTTCTTCCTCAGCTCCCGTACCTCGGGCAGGACCACGTCTATCTCAGCGTTGACCTCCCTGCTCTCCTCTAGCCGCTCCACGAACCGGGCGTGGAACTCATCGGCGCGCCCCCTCTCCTCGTCGACCTTCCTGTATAGCGCGAGCATCCTCTCGTGGTGGCCCTGGCTCACGTCACGGATCGCCTGTATCTCGT
>JAUVYU010000249.1 GCA_030602935.1 Candidatus Bathyarchaeota archaeon
GACTGAGAAGCCCCTCAAGGAGCTCATGGCGTGCATCGAGTCCGACAGGAAGACCGAGGACGTGGCCAACCTCACGTGGAGGGCCCCCGATGGCAGCAAGCGCGTGAACCCGCTTAGCTTCGTCCCCGAGGACATCGACGACCTCTGGATAGACTACGGCGAGGTGGTGAAGCTCGTGGTCAGGCACCGGGATCTTGAGAGCACCCTCCCATATGAGAACTTCATGAAGTACCCATTCACCGCCCTCCTCACCTGCAAGGGCTGCACCTATAACTGCATAACCTGCGGTGGCTCCTGCAGCGCCTTCAGCAAGTTCTTCGGCCGGGACAGGCCCGTCTTCAAGACACCTGAGAAGCTCGTCGAGGAGATGACCATCATAACCGAGTACTTCAAGGCCCCCCTCTTCCTCATCGGAGACCTCAGGCAGGCGGGGATGGGCTGGGCTGAAGAGGTCCTCGACAGGATCAAGAGAGAGAATTTCGACAACACCATCACCTACGAGCTCTTCGACGCCGTCCCAGAGGACTATATGAAGAAGATCGCTGGAAGCACGGAGTCGTGGACCCTGGAGATCTCCCCCGAGTCCCACGACGACAGCATCAGGAAGATAATGGGGAAGCCCTACACCGCCGCCCAGATGGAGAAGACCCTGGAGAACGCCCTGGAGAGGGACTGCGCAAAGCTGGACGTCTACTTCATGGCGGGGCTCTCAGGGCAGAGCAGCCAGTCGGTGCTCGACTCGGTGGAGTACTGCCGCCACCTGTACAGGAAGATGGACAACGACGGCAGGATCTACACGTTCATCGCCCCCATGGCCCCCTTCCTCGACCCCGGCAGCGTGATCTTCGAGGACCCCCGCAAGTACGGTTTCACGCAGCTCTACAGGACCCTCAGGGAGCACAAGGAGGCCCTCTACCAGCCGAGCTGGAAGCTCTACCTGAGCTACTACACGGACTGGATGAGCCGTGATGAGATAGCCGAGTCCACCTACGAGGCGATGATCCGGATGAACGCTCTGAAGGTCGATGTGGGCCTCACTGAGGCCAAGAAGGGAGGGCAGATATCCTTCGGCCTGAACCTCGCCCGGGACATCATGAGGAAGATCGACGGCATCATAGCCTCGACGGACTCCGAGGCCGAGAGGGCCCAGGGGTACAGGAGGCTGAAGGGGGAGATAGAGGAGGCCATGAGGAACACTGACTACGCAAAGAGGGAGCTCAGGATGCCTGGCACGGCGGGGCTCAGGCTCAAGGGCGCCCTGAAATACCTTCTGAGAATGGCGAGGGGAAAGTAGGGGACTACCTGAAGAGGAGCTCCTCCACCTTCCTCAGCGCCTCTACGCCCTTCACTTCGAAGGGCTGCAGGGGCAGCTTCACGACGGGCATGGAGTCGCTGTAGGTCCTCTCGATCTCCTCGACGTACTTGAGCTGCATCTCCCTGCGGCTCCTGTAGAAGCCGGTGTTGGCCGCTTCCTCGGTGAGCACATTGTTTATGATGACGCCGCCTATGTGGAGCCCGAACTTCTCGAGGTCGTTGGCTACCCTCTGGGTCTGGTTCACTCCGAGGGCCTCAGGTATCGTGACTAGGAGGGCTTGGGTGCCCTCGTCCTTCAGCATCTCAAGCACCACCTGGGCCAGGTGCTCCCACTCCTTGATTATCTTCAGGGGATCCCGTTGGGCCCTGCCCTCGGTGAGGGCACTCAGGGCGCTCCTCACCTTCACGTAGAGCTTCGCCGCCTCCCCCAGGTGCCTGTAGAAGGTGTCCTGTAGCTTGAGGAGCGAGAGTGTGCCGCCGGCGGGGGCCGTGTCCCAGACGATGATGTCGTACTTCTCGCTGGTGTATAGGTCGTAGACGTAGCTTAGGGCGAACTCCTCGTCTATCCCCGGTGCCCCGGCCACGTACTCGATGATGTCCTCCTCGACGGGTAGGAAAGAGGATATGAGCTCGTAGACCTCGTCGCCGAAGCGTTCCTTCCACATCTCCACGACCCTGTCGTAGTCGAGCTCGACGGCCTCCAGGTTCTCCACTGAGGGAATCGGGGTGACTTTGCCTCGTACGTCCAGCTCCAGCATGTCGGAGAGGGAGGGGGCTGGGTCGGTGGATATCAGGAGGGTCCTATAGCCTTTCAATGCGAAGTGGACGGCTGTTGTGGAGGCGCATGTGGTCTTGCCGACGCCTCCCTTGCCGCAGAACATGACTATCCGGGGCTTATCCTCCTCGAGGAACCGGAGACTGTCGGTTGACATGGTTCACCTATTCTCGATTCAGGTATTAATTAAACGTTCATCACGGCTTCATCATGCGACGTATTTATGAGGCGCAACCGGGGTATGGAAGGGAGCGGCTGAGGCGTTATGTCGGTCTGGTGGGAGGTTGAGGATGCCCTCGAGTCCATCATCGAGGACTACGAGAGGGTGAACCACGTCATCTCTTTCTTCCAGGACGATAAAGCCCGGAGGAAGGGGCTCAAGAAGGCAGGGCCTCAGACGGGCGTGGGCCTGGAGCTGGGCTCGGGACCCGGGAACTTCACGCCGATGCTATGTGAGGCCCTGGACGGGTTCCTTGTATGCCTCGACTATTCCGACAGGATGCTGAGGGTCGGTAGGGCACGGAACAGAGAGCCCGGCGTCGGGTTCGTTCGGGCGATCTTCGAGGCTCTTC
>JAUVYU010000054.1 GCA_030602935.1 Candidatus Bathyarchaeota archaeon
TGCGGATACGAAGGCCTCCTCGTATTGGAGCTGGAGCCGGAGAATCCAGACTCCGAGACCACGGGCAAGAACGAATAGGAGCCCTCCTACCTTCTCAGCAGATTTTGGAGTGAGCAGGGGATTTAAATAACTACCAGACTGACTCCATCGTGGATCGTATGAGCTCGGATCAGATGGAGTACTACAAGGCGAAGTACCAGACCTTGGAGGATCTCCCAGGCGTTGGTCCAGCCACTGCATCCAAGCTCAAGGAGATAGGCTTCAGGACCGTTGAGACCATAGCCACGGCCACTGTCCATGAGCTGGTCTCAGCCGGAATAGGCGAGGCCACCGCAGACAAGGTCATCTCCTCCGCGAGGAAGTCGATGGCCATCACATTTGTCCGCGGAGACGAGCTGGTGAAGCTGAGAAGCGACATCGGCCAACTCTCAACAGGCTGCAGCAGCCTCGACAACCTACTGGGCGGGGGCATCGAGTCTCAGTCCATCACGGAGTTCTACGGCGAGTTCGGGACGGGCAAGTCCCAGATCTGCCAGCAGCTCTGCGTGACAGTCCAGCTGCCCCGCGAGGAGGGCGGCTTCGGGAGCGGGGCGCTCTACATAGACACCGAGAACACCTTCCGCCCCGAGAGGATACAGCAGATGGCTCCTAGGTTCGGCCTCGACCCAGAGGAGGTCCTCAAGAACATCATCTTCGCCGAGGCCTACACGTCGAACCACCAGACCGTGCTTCTGGAGAACGCCGACGAGGTCATCAAGGAGAACAACATCTGCCTCATCGTCGTCGACAGCGTGACGAGCCACTTCAGGAGCGAGTACCTGGGGAGGGAGATGCTCGCACCCCGGCAGCAGCAGCTCAACAAGCACCTGCACAAGCTCATCCGCCTATCCCGGGCCTTCAACACCGCCGTGGTCGTCACGAACCAGGTGATGGCCCAGCCAGATGCATTCTTCGCCAAGGTCGTCAAACCCGTCGGCGGACACATAATGGGCCACACCTGTCACACCCGTGTGTTCCTACGCAAGGGGCGGAACAACCTACGTATAGCAAAACTCGTGGTGAGCCCCTTCCTACCAGAGGGGGAGGCGCCGATACGGATAACCGAGAGAGGCGTGGAGGGAGACGAGGATATCTAGACAACGCGGACTCATGTCATCCAAGAAGACGAGGGACGACATCATCTCGTTCTTCGAGAACCTATTCAGCAGACGTTTCTCCGAGGCCGAGAAGACCCTGATACCTGTCAGGGAGAAGGACCTCGGCAACGCCGAGTTCAAGGAGGGATACCTGAACGCCCTGGAGGGGCTCCTGGTATCATACCGCTCGGGAGATGAACGCGACTTCATGAACAAGGCTGAAACCGACACAAAATCCATGAACAGCTACAAGAAGCAGTTCAGAGACTTCGTGAAAGACGGGATCCACTCCCAGTTCGACATCGGCTACTTCATGGCCTGGTCGGACCTCATGCAGTATCGCGTTGACACGAAGAAAAAGAGCTAGTGAAATATTATCGTGTTGAGAAGGACCCAGATCATAACCCAGCTGAAGAAGAATGCTCCGATACCTATCTTCAGGGCCCTCGCGTTGTCGATTTTGAAGACTCTTGCCATGATCTCTGAGGTTACCATGTAGACTATCGCCCCGAACATGAAGACCGTTGTCCCGTCTGTGTTCAGGTATAGCTGAAGCACAAGCGTCAGACAGGCCGTGCCCCAGGCTGCCGCAATCTTCAGCCACCAGATCTTCTCAGCGGGCGTCATATTCCATTTCTCCATGGAGTACATCTCATAATCAAGGGTACAATATATAAGTGATTATCCAGCGGGAGAAAATTAGCTTATTTCCAATAATTAGGTATGAAACGCAGTGTTTTCATGAATATTTCCCTCCTGAATGTTGTTCACAAGCATGCCTTCTAATATGGCTTGTTCAATCGTTTACGCAGTTTTTTTCGGATGTATTTATGACAATAGGCTTCGACTCATGGATTTCAGGTAGATATCAGTAATAAAACAATAGCATTCATAATCCCTTTATTAGTTCCATATAACACGTATTTTGATTCCGGAGGAAAGACACTCACATGCCCCAGCGTGCTCCCTTAGGCTTTAAAAGGAAGATCTGTTTCATCATTCTACTTCTAGCCCTCATCATGACCCTAACTCCTGTAGTTGGCGTCTCAGCCGTGAATGAGTGGCAGGAGGATGATGAAGCCACGCAGACCAGCATCATATCGAAGCCCGTTGACCCCGTTTTCATCAACGTTCCAGGCATTGTAGATGCCAATGGTAGGCCTGAATACCGGGAGAACATATCGATACCCGTACCCCTAGGTGAAAGCTGGAGTCTAATATACAACCTTGAGCAGGGGAAGCGATATCATGTCTTCCTCGTCGGAGACTGGGTTAGCAATAATACTAGTCCCAGAACGGATTACGATATACTGACGGTTTATCCCGACGAAGACGTTCCTCCCAGGTGGAACACGGAGTCAGCTGGGCTCCCAGAGCAGGTGGCCTTCGACGACTACCATCACTACTTCGTCCCCCCTGAGAACGGGGACTACCGGTTTGAGATCATCAACGACGAAAGGGACAGCGTAGACTCCGAGCCGGCGATATTCATGGTCATAGAGAACATCGATCTGAACAAGGTGTATAGTAAGTACCTGAAAGGCAGGGCGCCTTCTGGAGGCGGAGTATACGAGGAAGTGGAACAGACAAGCTGGGCTTACGAGTTCAGCTCTAAAGCCCCAAAGATCAGAGTCTTCGTGGATGTGCCTGACTGGGACCATGAACCCGAGCGGGGCGACCTAGACATGTACGAGGTGCGGCTCTACGCCATGGCCAACCCCGAGGTAGGTATCGGTAACTCCGTTGACGACATCGGCGTGCCAAGCGGCAGCTTGTTTGACAATTTCGCAGGCGAATACGGGGGGTATAACACCTCATGTAACGGCGATCGCAACGTTGATGCCATGGCTAGCTGCGAGTATCCAGGCGCCGACATGGCGTTCATCTACGACACGCCAAATGGAGTAAATGGTACGAACGACATCTACTACTTCCTCGTTCTCATCGCTGAGCATGGCGAAGGGATCGTAAACTTCTATGTTCAGACAGACTTCTCATCTCCGAATATCACCCTCATCAATCAGCCCTCCATCGGTTATGCAGGAGAGAAGACTCGTGTTACCGCTGAAATAGAGGAGGAATTTGGAATCGACCGAGTATGGATGGAGTACGTCATTGACGGAGAGACATTCCCTGAAGTCGGATTATCAAAGAATGGCGACCTCTGGATAGGTGATCTCCCCGAGTTTAGTGTATTAGATTTTGTGAACTACACCGTTTATGCGGAAGACGAGTTTGACAATGTAGGAGTGATCGAGTCAAGCTTCCTTGTCAAAGAGCGTGTGACGATCCAGTGCAGCCTCGTTGACTCTACCTTGCGGACGGGACAGCCTGCTGAGCTCATGGGGACCTCATCGCTAGATTCGGGGGTCATCGAGCTGGTGTTCAGTAACGGCGACTTCGAGAACGTCAACATAACAACAAGTGAATCCGGCTCGTTCTCGTATACCTACTACGCAAAACAGCCTGGTGATTGGAGTGTTCAAGCATTCTATCATGGAGACGACCTCCACTACCCTAGCCAAAGTGAGCCCTTCCTCTTCACTAAATCCCCTGTGACCCTCACATGCAGCTTTTATGAGATTAGCATTAGGGGGACCCAGAGAGCAGAGGTGAGGGGTACCTCCTCCTTGACCTCAGCCCCCATCGAACTCGAGTTCACGAGCGGATCCAAGAAGCACGTCTACGATCTGTACACAGATGAGAGCGGGCGGTTCAACTTCGAGTTCTCTCCTGATGTGCTTGGAGAATGGTCTCTGAGGGCCATCTTCAACGAGGACGAGTACGAGTCGACCGCCTCAAGCGAGGCAGCGACGTTCAGATACGAGAGCCTGACAACTCATATCTCCGCATTACTTAATCCTAGCTCAGTAAAAGTTGGCAGATCAATAACAATATCTGGGTCGGTGGCTCCTCAGGTCGACGGGCTCCCCGTAGAGATGCTCTTCGTGTCGGCTGCTTCGAGCCACACTGAGATGATATATACAGATGCGCATGGTAGTTTCAGATTTGACTTCATCCCCGAAGATGTTGATACCTGGAACGTCCAGACTAAGATGGGGGACGGCCTCGTCTACTCGAAGACTAGTAAATTACTGGAGTTTGAGGTGCTGCCCCTCAATATCTTTGATAAAGTTGTCAATGTGGGCTTGATGATGCTCTCTCCGCCGTATTCCTATGGCGCTGTAGGACTGGTGTTTGTGGGTTTCTCCTCCGTCCTATATGTAAAGCGTGACTCGGTTATCAAACGATTGCCAAAGTCGTTAGCGAAGAGGTTTACTGGGAAGAAGTCCAAGAAGAAGAAAAAGAGTAAGAATGGGGCTAAAAGATACAGTAGGACTGGTAAATGACAGCTTTTTCTACTAATTTTAACATTACTTTTATGCCCTTCCATCTGATTGAGACCATGAATTTTTAACACTTTATTACCTAAAAATAATGGTTTTAAAATACTTATTTTAGATACAGGTCAGAAATATTGGCTTTCTGATATTTATGACCGATAAAAACGTTCTAATACATAATTCATTTATTAAAGAAAAATGGATGCATAGCTAATCCGTAAGGAGAGGATTGAAAAGTGAGGAAGATACGAAGCAGGAAAGCCGTCAGCCCGGTGATAGCTACCGTTATACTGGTAGCTGTCGCTGTATCATACTGGATGGGTGGAATCATCAGCCAATATACCACATTCGAGAAGGTCGAAATCCAAAGTGGTATTTGTACTTGGAACCCAGCCACATTTAACTGGGAAATTGCGTTGAAACTGAAAAATTCTGGGACTGCAACTGCAACTCTAATTGGCGTGTTCATCAACGATATAGAAGTCAATAACTATACCCTGGCCACACCTGGAGCTGCTGAAGCTACAACCGACATGGGCCTAACCGTTACTTTAGCTAGTGGTGCATCGACTACGATAGATATCTACGTCGATGGACAAGGTGACGCTGGAGAAGGCTCTCCGCCTGTCCCAGGAACCGACTACTGGCAGAGCGTTACTTCAGGTACTACAATAAATATTAAAGTACACAGCGCTGGCGGAATGGACTACATAAAGCTCCTCGAGCTTGTGTAGGCTCCCCTCTCAATTTTTTATTAATTTACGGCGGGTTAAATATGGGTCTGCTGGACAGGTTCAGGAAGAAGGATGAAGAACCAGAGATAAAGATAGATCCAGGCGTTGAGATTTCCAAGTTAAGCAGGAAGTATGAGGTAGTCGAGGATTATTACGTTCACAAGCCCATAGCCAAGATCAAGATTGTTAAATCCCCCTCATTAGGGGAAGGCCTCCACTACTTCACTGATGAGGTCCCTCTGTCTGACGAGGAGTACAAGTCCTTCAAGAAGATTATGAAGATCCTGAGCAAGGAGATGGACGCCCCGACGGACATGGACATGAGCCCCGAGGACTATATCTTCGACCAAGCGGGAAGGGTTGCTGAAAAGTACTACCGGGCACTGGGTCAGTTCACTAAGGCTGGCTGGAAGAAGCTATTCTACTATATTGTCCGTGATCTAGCTGGTTATGGGCCTATTCACCCCATCATGCTAGATCCAAACATTGAGGACGTGAGCTACAACGGACTGAACACGCCCATCTACATATGGCACAGGATCTATGAGAGCATTCCAACGAACATACGGTTCAAAGATGAGCAGACCGCAAATGACTTCCTCATCAAACTTGCTCACAGGTGTAGCAAACATATCTCAAGCGCATCGCCGATCATGGACGGCATGCTCCCGGAGAAGCACAGGCTCGCAGCAACCTTCATG
This sequence comes from Candidatus Bathyarchaeota archaeon, assembly GCA_030602935.1. GTDB lineage: Archaea > Thermoproteota > Bathyarchaeia > TCS64 > TCS64 > BS750m-G28. The sequence goes on from JAUVYU010000054.1 coordinate 5,916, forward strand.
AACGAGGTCTCCATGAAAGGGAGCACCTTCTGTATCAGGAAGTTCAGAGCTGAGCCCTTCAGCATTGTAGACCTCATAACAATTGGCACCCTGGACGAGAGGATAGCGGCTTACTTTTGGCTGATCCTTGAGTACAAGATGAGCTTCATGATCGTAGGGGGCACGGGGGCCGGTAAGACGAGCATGCTGAACGCGCTGCTAAGCCTCATGTCAGGTAACGAC
>JAUVYU010000158.1 GCA_030602935.1 Candidatus Bathyarchaeota archaeon
TAGATCTCGCGGGGTCATACGGGCCAACAGGGGCGGTCTGATACGTTTCTTCAAGACGCCAGGGGAACTGATCAAGGAGGGGGAGCCCCTCGCCGAGATCTACGACCTCTACGGCGACGTGCTGGAGGAGATAAAGATGCCAGTTACGGGATACACATGGGCGTATCCGTGTGGTACCTCCCTGGGTACATCGGGGAGCCTTCAGGCCGTACAGGCAGGGGCCAACGTCGCGTACACCTTCAGCGTCGAGAAGAAGACCTTCCCCTAATTACCCAATTTTTTTATTATTTTTATAAAGAAAAGAAAAGTGGAAGAAGTTAGATTACTTCTTCATTGGGACGTAGTCGATGTCGAACCCGAAGTGCCTTGGGCCGAAGAGCTCGATCCCCTTGGGGTTCTTCCACTCGTCGTCTGCGGGTATCCCGTAGACAAGTATCTCTTTCCCGGCGTGTGTGGTTCCCCTGATGAAGTTGGACAGGGGCTCGAAGCTGTCCCTCTCCAGTATGCAGATTAGGTCGGGGCCTACGACGTAGGGCTCGTCGTCGAGCCAGCTCACCAGGTGCTCGTTCTTGAACCAGACCTTCATCTTCTTGCCAGCGTATTCCCCGTCTCCGTCGATGAACCACTCGCCCCAGTTGAACCCGCCCGTTCCCTCGAAGGTGTAGTCGTTGACCTTCCCCTCGAAGATCAGCACGGCTCCTGAGGCCTTCATGAAGGCTTCGCGGGGGTCCCCGCCCTTCGCCTTGGCCTCCCTGATGGCTGCCCCTATCTTTATGCAGTTGGAGACGATCTTGGGGACTGTGCTGCGCCTGTAGTCCTTGACCTTGCCTGGGCACCTTGCCACGGTGACGCCTCCACCGGAGGCCACGGCTACGTGCCGGGTTATGTCCTCGGCCCGGATGTCGTCCACGGCGCTCTTGAGGATGACGGTCTCCATGAACGGCGTGACCATAGCCAGGGGCGTTATCGGCATCCCTGCCACGGCAGTGAGGGACATCCCCATCTCGGGCTTCGCCCTTCCGCAGCAGTCGGCGTCGACTGAGGGCTTCCCCTCCAGCGCATTGAGATACATTGGGAGGACGCCGTTTCCACCGCCCGTCTCAGCCGCGATGAACGACGTCACCTCCTTGCCTATGTAATCTGATAGCTCCTTCGCAGCCTTCCGAAGCCTGCGCAACCTAGCCTCCTGATCCCGCGGGAACCTCTCAGCATAATGGGCTACCTTATCTCTGACCTCTTGGGGGACGCCTCCGCCAACCCCTGCCACGATGCAGAGGATGTCGTCGTCGGGGAGCTCGGACAGGTCAGCCAGCTTGAACTCGTGGCCACCATCGAAGGCTTCGTTGATCATGCGTATGCCTCCCTCGGCACCGCCGCCACCGCCGCAGCCTAGGATAGTCGCTCCTGTGACGTAGTCGAGCATATCTTGCTTGGTTAATATCTTCATTCGAATACCTTATGTGAAGCACATTCAGGATGTTTATATAATTTTTCGGGAAGCTACATTTAGCTAATAATAAAAATTCAGCATCTGAGAGCCCTGTCGTGTCAACCAAGGGTCCCAGCTACGTATTACGTAAAAAAGCCTAAATTTCAGGTGTCAAGTGAATAGGTGATCTGCATGAGCGGAATGGATCCTTCGAAAGAGAGAGAAGCTCTCAATCTCCACAAAGAGGCGACAGTAATCGATTTCCACTGCGACACTCTTAAGGAGGTCGTCGAATGGCCGAGGATACGCGCCCCCCTCACCCCGAGGAGAAAACTGGGAGAGAAGAGCGAACAAGGCCACCTCGACCTGCCCCGCCTGAAAGAGGGCGGTGTAGATTGTCAGGTCTTCGCTGTCTTCTGCACCAGGGAGCCCCGCCCCCAGGACGCCGCCCTCTGGCTCCTGGACGCCTTCTACCAGGCCCTGGAGAGGAACCCCGACAAGCTGATGCTGGCGCTGAACGCAGGCGACATCAGGAAGGCAAAGGCGGAGGGAAAGATAGCCGGTTTCCTGTCCATCGAGGGTGGAGAGCCCCTGCTGGGCAACCTCGCCTCCCTCAGGATGTTCTACAGGATGGGCGTCAGGGCCATGGGCCTCACCTGGAGCTGGAGGAACGAGATAGGGAACGGGAGCGGGGAGAAGCGTCCGACAGGGGGCCTCACGGACTTCGGCATCAGCGTCGTGGAGGAGATGAGCAGGCTCGGGATGCTCGTGGACGTCTCCCACCTCAACGACCAGGGGTTCTGGGACGTCGTGGAGACATACAAGGGACCCTTCATAGCCTCCCACTCCAACTGCCGTGAACTCTGCGATGTCTCACGGAACCTCACGGACGACATGATCAGGGCCCTCGCGGACAGAGGCGGGGTCATGGGCATGAACTTCCTCCCCTTCTTCATCACGCCGAGGGAGGAGCTTCGGGCAGGGAAGAAGGCCACGGTGGCGAGCCTTGTCGACCACATCGACCGAATAGTAGGCCTCGTCGGTCCAGACCATATAGGCCTTGGCTCGGACTATGACGGGATCCCGTATCCCCCTGATGGATTGGAGGACGCAAGCAAGGTGCCTAACATCACTCTGGAGCTGGTGAAACGAGACTACTCGGACGAGGACATAAAGAAGATACTGGGAGGTAACTTCCTGCGCGTCATCGAAAAAATCCTACACTAATTTTTTTTTTGGGGTTTTTTCCCTTCCCCAGTTCTATCTAAACGTAAATGGAATACAATAATATAGTTGGATACCGGAGCTAGATAATATGCCATTTTGCCCTAAATGTGGAGAGGTTTTCAGGGAAGACGACGAACACTGCATGAAATGTGGATACGACCTGAAACTACGGCTGGAGGAGAAGGAGAGTGAATCGCTCAGCATACCAGATGAGATGGAGGAGCTTAAGAAGAAATCCACGGGGCTAGCGGGCATATCCCTGATACTCATCATTACCGTGGCGGTCCCCCTGATCTTGAAGACAAAGACTTCGCCGCTGCTCGATCAGGTGTCAAGTATCTTGGCCATAGTCTGCGTGGTGGGGAGCGTCTATTACAACCATCGATATAATAGACTCCAGAAAAGAATTGACGAACTCCCAGATAAAGAGCCTTCAGAGTGAACACGCGCGCTCTCCACGTATTTTGGAAGCGGAAGAGGGCTTGCACCTAATTACGTTTAGGTATCGCCGAGCCCGCTATTCTTGTGTGGCTGGGTAGGGATAAGGGTTCCCGGGCGTGCCGGTGATTGGGTTAAGGGTTTTGCGTTTACTCTTTCGTGTGAGGGCTGTTGGGTTCCGGGGGGCTTGTTCACTGCTCCGTGGAGGGATTCAGGCGGCTTGCGAAGTACGATCCTACGCTTCTCTATGTTGGTGGGGCGGCGGATACTCCGGAGGCGAACCGTCTTTACGAGGTCACGGGGTTCAATGGAAGGTTCGACTATTATTACTGGTACAAGACGATCTAGGTTGTTTTTGAATATTATATCTTGAACGAAAAGATAACACATTAAAGAGTTGATCCCATATCATCTGGCAATGGGTCTACGTGATCAGGGCTCCCTCTGGGGCATACGGCTCGACGTCTTCGTCTCGGGCGCCGTCGTTATGGCCCTGGAGATGGTGGGGAGCAGGCTCCTCGCCCCCGTCTTCGGGGACAGCATCTTCGTCTGGGGCAGCCTCATCGGAGTCGTCATGTCCTCCCTCGCCCTC
>JAUVYU010000016.1 GCA_030602935.1 Candidatus Bathyarchaeota archaeon
GCGTAAGCTGTGGGGAGTCCCTTCAGACCTCTCGCGCTGGGAGAATGGGCTGGGAGGAGGAGCTGGAGGTCCGGGCGGAGGAGTTCGGCGAACCGGCTGAGCGGTGGGGCAGGAGCATGGAGCGGGAGTGCTTTGGGCTTCCCGAGGGTAACACGATCATCGGCGTGCTGTTCGGGCTTGCCATCATCCTCGTCGGCGCGCGTGAGCTGTTTGACTGGAACATCGATCTCGGGCCTTTTGCAGCCATAGTTGTAGGCGTGCTCATCATCGCTGGGGCCCTGTACAAACAGAGTAAGGGAAAGCGCTGATCGCGCGCAACCTAATTATTCTAGTCTTCTTAACACTTATATGGTGGTTTTTTGGGTTTCGCATATGTTCTCATAGGTGTTGAGATCGGTGCAACTGAGGAGGTTCTGAGGGAGCTCCGGGGGATGCCTGAGGTGAAGGAGTCGTACGGGGTGTACGGGGTCTATGACATCATCGTCAAGGTTGAGGCTGAGGACATGTCGAGCCTCAAGGATGTAGTTTCCTCGAAGATCCGGCGGATAGACAGGGTCCGCAACACGGTTACGATGATCATCACTGAATGAAAGCGCTTCTCACGTAGGTGCACGCACGGTTTCTAATACCTGAATTCTAGGCCCAGGTCCTTCATCTCATCCTTCATCTTGTCATAGAGTTCAATGAATCTCTGTCTGGGGGTTAGCGTTTTGAGGTCATACATCTCATCGAATGTGTATCCCCAAGGCCCCCCATCCTTTGTTACCTTCTTCTCGTATTTCTGGACGATAGCCTTCACTAGTTCGTTGGCATCGTCTCTCTTTATCCCCGTCGCTGCGTGCCCGAGTTCAGCGTGGAACCTGTTTTCCAGTGCGCTGCCCAGCATGGGCTTAACCTTGTACCTGCGAATACCCCCGCCGCAGAAGAGGTCTCGTCCCGAGGCCAAGCTGGCGATGCAGAGCGCTGCAACCTCCCTGAACTGCATCTCCGTGCCCGGGCCCGCGGCGGTCAGGAAAAACCTTCCGTTTAGGCCCCTGTAGTTCCGTGCTATCGCCTGTCCTGTGAGCTCCGTGCCCCACATCCCCGGGTTCACGCTGGAGATGGGAACCGGTCCTGGGCACCTCGTGAGGCCGTGGTCGCCGTAGACGGGGTCGAGGTTGTGCTGGTAGACCATCACGGAGGCGATGAAGTCGGCTATCGACACCACGGCGGCGCCCTCCGGTCCTCCGGCCCAGCCGCCGACGATGGAGCCTCCATGGGTCGCCCTGATGCAGCCGTAGTCGAGGGCGTAGGCTGTCTTCCCGAGGGCCTCGTAGTCGGTCTTGAGCTCTGCCGTGACGGAGATGAACAGCCCGTCGGACTTCCTGACCCCGTCTTCAGGGTTGCAGGCGGCGATGTCCGCGATGGCCGATGGGCAGGCTGAGACGAAGTGGAGGCCCGGTCTCCCCGCTCTCCGTATGGCTTCACGGGCCCAGGAGGCCATGCGTCGCCCCAGGTGGAGCGCCAGGGGGGTGCCCATCCGTACGGTGTGGCCCTCTGAGGTGTGGAGCGGGGGGCCGACGTAGAGCCCGTCGATTAGGGGGTCCTCGGCGATGCTCTGGTAGAGCTTGATGAAGGTCTCGCCCTCAGGGAAGTCGCTCTCGATGACACCCCCGACTATTATAGGGGGCTTCTTGCTGCCTATCCCTCTCCGTGTCACCGTTCGTTTCTCGCTGCCCTCCCCTATCTCGACACTGTCGCTGACCTCTTTGAGGGCGTCTTTCACCTCGGATTCTTCGAATCGGATGACGCGTTTTGAGCTCATGCAGTACATGCCGAGCTCAAGGAATAGCTCGATGCCCGCGCTCCAGACGTCGTCGGCCAGGCTGTCGTCGTTTGGGACGTAGACCTCAGGGTCGTATTTGATGTCGTGGTCCTTGACTAGCCTCGATGCCTCGTGGAATATCTTCATGTCGAAGTCTCTGACAGGCGTCTGGGCTCCCGTGTTGATCGCCCGGTTCAGGACCTCCCAGAAGTCTGGAGCAGTCATTCAGTCTGTGTCTCCCGATGCTAGAACTCCAGGCCCAGATCCTCTAGCTCCTTCTTCACCCCTTCGTAGACATCGAGGAATCTCTTCCGCGGCTGCAGTGTCTTCAGGTCGTATATCTCATCGAGCGTGTGGCCCAGCGGGCCGCCGTCTGACTCCCTGGTGATCCTGTGCTCATATTTCTGGAGCATCTCCTCGGCAAGGGAGTTGGCGAAGTCGCGTTTAACCTTGGACATGGCGTGGCCGACCTCGGCCCAGAACCTGTTCTCGAGCCCGCTGCCGAGCAGGGGGACCACCTTGAACCTTCGGGCTCCCTGGCTGAGCCCTTCTCTTCCGCAGGGGATGGAGGCGCAAATGGCTGCGACGATCTCCTGGAACTGCATCTCCGTGCCGGGTCCCGCGTTGGTCATGGCCACGACCGTGTTTATGATCTTGGTGTTCCTGGAGAGGGCCTGGCTGCCAATGGATGAGCCCCAGAGGCATGGGCGGGTCACGAATGCGCTGTAGTTGGGAGTAGAGGCTCTGAGGTAGCCCAGTGCGTGGTATGAGGCGCCTACGCTCATCTGGTAGACCAATACGGCCATGATTGCGTTGGCGATGGACACTATCAGGGCGCCCTCTGGCCCCCCTGCCTAGCCACCGATCATCCCCCCGTTGTAGACGTGTTTTATGCAGCCGTAGTCGTGGCTGTAGACTATCTTGTTGAGGTTCTCGTAGTCCGTCTTCAGTTCGAGCATTATGGTGGAGACTATTCCGTCTGACCTCCGGAGGCCTTCGGCGGAATCAGCCGCGACTATGTTTGCCAGGGCGGATGTGCATGCTGAGATGAAGTGTAGTCCGGGTCTCCCTGCTCGCCTGATCGCTTCGCGCACCCAGGAGACCATTGATCTGCCGAGGTGGGTCTCCAGGGGCGTTCCCGAGCGTACCAGTCGTCCCTCTGAGGATTGGAGTGGGGGGCCCACGTAGAAGCCGTCGATGAGGGGCTCCTGGGCGATGGTTTGGTATAGTTTGACGAAGTTCTCGCCTTCTGGGAAGTTGCTCTCGATGACTCCGCCGCAGACGATGGAGGGGGGGCTGCTGTCATCCACTTTCCTGAGTTTCAGGATTCTCCTCTCGGAGCCTTCTCCGATTATCACTTCGCCTCGCAGCTCCTTGAGCCCCTGTTTGATCTCTGACTCGTCGAATTTTATGACTCGGCTAGAGTTCATGCAGTATGCCCCGACCTCCGTGAACAGTTGCAGTCCGGCGTTCCAGGCGTCGTCGGCGAGGCTGTCGTCTGGTGTGACCGGGGTCTTGGGGTCGTATTTTATGTCGTACTCCTTGGTGAGGCGGGTGGTGACTGAGAAGATCTTCATGTCGAAGTCCCTTGTCGCCATGACGGGTCCGGTGTTGCAGGCTCTGTCGAGTACCTCCCAGAGGCTTGGGGCTGCCATATCATCCACTCCTTATCTCTTTACGAGTTCCTTTGCGACTCGGACGGCCTCAGCCGCGTCTTTGCCGTAGCCGTCTGCGCCGATGGCTTTCGCCCACTCCTCGGTGACGGGTCCGCCTCCGACCATGACCTTGTATTGGTCCCTGATTCCGGCGGTCTCCAGGGCTTCGATAAGGTCTTTCATGAAGGGCATCGTCGTGGTCATGAGGGAGGAGGCTGCGATGATGTCTGCCTTGACCTCCTTCGCCTTCTCGATGAAGTTCAGAGTGTGGGCGTCGCAGCCTATGTCGTAGACCCTGAAGCTGTTCGCCCTGAGCATCGATGCGACGATGCGTAGCCCCAGGTCGTGTATGTCGCCTTCGACGGTGCCTATGACTACGGTTCCTCGGCTGGTGGACTCCAGGTCCTCTATGGTCATGTGCTCTTCCAGAACCTTCACGGCGGCCTCCAGGGCCTCCGCGCCGAGGACCAGGTGGGGGAGCCATAGCTCTCCGGCTTCGAATCTGTCTCCGACCACTCTGAGGCCCTTTGCGAGGCCTTCCTCGATGGCCTTGACGGGGCTAATCTTTGCCTCGACCGAGGCTTTCGCAGCGTCGATGGCGGCGTCGGAGTCGAAGTTTAGCACGGCGTCGGAGAGTTTTTGGAGAATCTCCTCTTCTTTGGTCAATCCTTACCACTGAAGCCTAAATATGTGGATGTCTACATGTAAGTTTAATTATCTGAGGGATTAGCCGGGGTGTTGGTGTGGGGAGTATGATTAGCCTCGTTGAGATCGCTGATCGGATGCGGACGGGTCCGATGATGTCCGGGAAGGACTGGGATATGGCTCTCTTCAAGAAGATGTCTGAGCTGGTCAAGGAGTACGAGATCAAGTGTCCCGATGATCCTTCCATCTGGATCAACACCGATGACAGCCTGGCTGACGCCGCCTGGCAGGCGGCCGTGGACTTCGTCGTCGACGTGGGCTGCTTCTGCCTGGACAGGGGACGGGTGGTCAAGTTCTCCGAGGAGGAGGTCAAGGAGGCCATCCGTTCGATGCAGAAGGAGGTCGTGATGGGCGAGGATAAGGACGCTCGTGTTTGGAGGCAGCACGAGATCGAGGGAACCGATCCCATGAACGTCGCCCCGGGGCATCACGCGCCCTTCACGGAGGATCTGGCGAACAGCGTCGTTCAGAACTTCGCAATGATCCCTCGGCTTGACTTCCTCGAGGGGTTCAACTTCCCCAAGATCGACGGGTATGACATCTACGGGATCCCGCTTGAGGCCTACGCGTCCAAGCGTCAGGTGGCCTGGGTGAGGGAGGGCGTCAGGAAGGCGGGGAGGCCCGGCGCCGCCATAGTTCTCTATCCTATCTCTACCGCTGCTTCGTCGTTTCTCGCTGCGATTGACCCGGTTGCGGGGTTGAGGCCGACGGATGGGCTCCTCCTCTCCGTGCTGCCCGATGTCAAGGTGCAGTATGACCTGATCACGGCGGCACTCGTGTATCAGAGCTATGGCTATTTCGGGATCAGCGGCAGCTTCGGGATCGCTGGAGGCTTCGCGGGGGGCCCGGAGGGGGCTATCATTGAGAGTCTGGCGAAGACGATAATCGCGTGGATCGTCTACCGGGACAATCTCTACTATAATGGTGTTGAGCACTTTGTCCATGTCAGCGGGGGTAAGCGGATCATGTTTCCCATCCATTTCGCCCGTTCCGTCGTCTACCAGGCTACGATCAGGAACTCGGATGGGATTCCGATGCATTGGCCTATCCCGGTCTCGGAGCTCTGCACGGAGAGCCATCTTGAGGAGCTGGTATTGCGGAGCATTGAGGCCACGGTTAACGGAGCCAATCTGTATGTTCCCCGGGTCAGTCGAAGCCGGATGAACGGGGGGCAGACTCCGGCGGACGCCGAGCTGATGATCGAGGCTTCAGACGCGGCCATTAGATCTGGGGTCAAACGTGATGATGTGTATGGGATGTTCAAGCCCGTTATCAATAAACTGATGACGAACTCTACTCCGGAGCCTGGGAAGTTGATCACCGAGTGCTATGATCTGCAGCGTCACAAGCCAAGTCCTGAGTATCAGGAACTTATCGCAAAGGTCAAGAAAGAGTTTGAAGATTGCGGGCTCCAATGGTAGCGTAGACGCGCGCGATCTACCCTTTCGTCAGCTCATCCATACGACTGTAGAAGCCATCGGCCGCCTCGGGTCTTCTCACGCCATCTGAGGCGCAGATGGTGACGCACCTCGCGCAGGACCACTCAGGGTACAGGGTGGAGAGCTGCCCCCTGTCGTCGCAGCAGCTGGCGTAGTCGAACTGTAGCTTCCCCTCCCAGAACCTGTGGGACTGGCTGCCCACGTCGTCGGCGTAGCCTCCGTCAGGCGAGGGGGCTGAGTTGTACTCTGCTCCAGAGGGGCATCCGTCGATGCATTTGCCGCAGCCTCCGTCGTTGAGGGGGATGTATGAGCAGAACCTGCTGCCGTTTACGCCTGGGTCAGTGTTCGTGAAGTCGTAGAGGGAGAAGAGGTATTTCCGCCATGACTCAGTCGGATACATCACTCCGCCCCTGCCGTCCTTTACGGGCTCTTCCTTATCGAATAAGATGACAGATCTGATGGGGCCGACGTATCTCCTCACCTTCCCGTTCATGACCTCGTCCCTGAATAGGATCCGGGATATCCCGAACTGCCCCAGCCCTAGGAGGGCTGCAATGCTCTTCTGGGGGTAGTTACCCCCTTTCGAGGGGCCGTGGCTGATTCCCTGGCGGGTCTTGGAGATCGCCTCGTTGGAGAGGGCGGTAACGGTCTTGTCGTTCATGGCCAGGACAGCGTTCTCGCCGTCTACGAGGTCTATGGCGGCCCTGACTGTTGCCTTGTTTATCATGAGGTTGACGTCGTTATACATCCGAGCGAATTTGTGGGAAGAGCCATTCGCATTCTCCTTTACGGCGTCGAGATAGTCGTCCACAACCTTCGATGAGAAGGGGAGCATCACGGAGGCGATTACGGCTCGACCGTAGTTCTTCCTCGCATATTCATAGGAGCGGGGAACCTGGAATATTGTCTGTCTCCCGGACTCGTCCACCCTCGGCCTCCTCCGGTTGGCATAGAACTCCCATATCTCTCGGAGGCCGGCCGGGTGGAGGCCCAGTACAGCTGGGTTCCTCAGACCCGCCCATAGGTCATAGTCAAGGGGTACGTTCCCCACTGCGAGCTTTACTAGGGGTTTCCCGTCTTCGTCGGTCTCGTACGTCGTCCTGGCGAGGCTCCACTGGAACTCGGGCTCCTCCTGGAGCTCAGTTATCTTTTCTTTGAACACGTTCGAGATGCCGTCGACGGAGATGTTGATCTTAGCCATGTTTGAACAACTCTTTTCTCAATCTACTAGAGGAGCGAATTAAGACTTTCTGCGCGCGCGATTTTATAGATCTTCTTCCTCCTTAAGACTGAGTGCGTTTCAATGAAGGGGTATAAGCCTGTTGACCCTCGAGAGTCCCCGAGGTTCTCCGGCATCAAGACATTCATGCGCCTTCCCCATGTCAAGACGACCGAGGGGGTTGACATCGCCATCGTCGGTGTCCCGTTTGACACCGGGGCGTCATACAGGATTGGAGCACGTTTCGGGCCGGAGGCCATCCGGAACGTCTCTGCCCTCCTACGCCACCACAATGAGGTTCTGGACGTGAGCATCTTCGACCATTGCTCGGTCGTGGACTGGGGTGACCTACCCATCAACCCCGGCTATATCGAGGACTCGTATCAGATGATTGAGGACGGCCTCCTACCCATCCTGAAGGGCGGGGTGACCCCGATCCTCCTCGGCGGAGACCACTCCGTTACGCTCCCGGAGCTCAGGGCAATGAATAAGGTGCATGGGCCGGTGGCCCTCATTCAGTTCGACTCGCACTCTGACACGGGGGATAAGAGGTTCGGCCGTAAGTACACTCATGGGACACCTTTCAGGAGGGCGGTCGAGGAGGGGCTGTTACTTGTGGACCATACCATCCAGGTCGGTATGCGGGGCTCAATCTACTCCCGTGACAGCCTCAACGACTCAAGGAAGATTGGGTTCGAGCTCGTCACCTCCGTGGAGGCCCAGGAGCAGGGCATCGGGGAGCTAATACAGAGGATAGTCAATCGCGTGGGGGATAAGAAGGTGTTCGTCACCTTTGATATCGACTTCGTGGACCCCGCGTTCGCGCCGGGGACTGGCACGCCTGAGGTTGGGGGCTTCTCGAGCAGGGAGGCGCTACAGGTCGTGAGAGGGCTGAAGGGTTTGAACCTGATAGGCTTTGACCTGGTTGAGGTCCTGCCCCAGTACGATCCTTCTCAGGTCACCGCTCTTCTAGGGGCGAATATCGTCTACGAGTTTGTCTCCCTCATCGCTCTCAGGAAGAAGTTGGCATCAGAAGGGTAGAAGATTGGAGCGAGGGGAAGTACTGCATACGACTCACTTGCATGGTTTGGAGAAGGGAGTTAGTTGACTACTCTAAGTGGTGGCTTTCCCTCATAGATTCTATTAAGGTTCTCCATCACTTTAGGTGGTACTCTCTTCAAGGTCTCGGGGGATATTGCGCTGCTGTGCGGAGTTAATATAACGTTCTCCAGGCCAATCAAAGGACAGACGCCTATATCTTGTTCATTCTCAAACACGTCTACTGCGGCACCTCGTAGATGACCGCTTTTAAGGGCGTCAGCTAGTGCTTGTTCGTTGACGATCCCGCCCCTGGCGGTGTTTATCAACACAGCTCCCTTTTTCATCAACGCTATCTCTTCGGCTCCAATCATCCCTCTAGTCTCTTCGGTCAATGGTACGTTGATACTCAACACGTCAGATGAACTTAGAATATCTTCAAAAGACGAATACTCCAGACCTAGCCTACGCTCAACGGTCTCATCTAACCGGCTCCTGTTATGATACAGGATTCTGGTGCCAAATACCCCCGCTTGTCTAGCGACTTCCTGTCCGATGCTCCCGCAGCCAATTATCCCTAGTGTAGATGAGCCAAGTTCTAGAGGCTGTTCTGGTGGAGTCATGAGTTGTTGTTGGACCCAGTTTCCATTCTTTATCTCTGAATAGGCGTATTCGATGGACTTGATTAGGTATAGGGCTGCCATGATCGTGTATTCCGCTATGGGTTTTGAGAGGATTCCAGCTGAGTTTGCGACGGGGATTCCTTGTTCTCTGGCGGCCTTTATGTCTATGTCATCGAATCCTATTGTGTAGCATTGTATCAGTTTCAGTTTCTTTGCTGACTCGATTATCTTTCTTGGTATTGGGTTGAAGTGAACTGGGTCAGACAATATTATGTCGGCTTCTTTTACGAGTTCACATTTTTCTTCCATTGACGAGTCTTTGTCAGCTTTGACCATCTTGAATCGGGAGTAATCCATGTGTCCCTCAAACATTTTGGTGACTAATTCTTCAGGGAGTGTACTGAAATCAACTATCTTCAGTTTATTCATTAACTTCGCCTCAGAACAGGCAAAAGTCTATTCTACTGGATATTTAACGATTTACGCTACGCTGAACCCCCAGAGCTCAAGACCTAGACAGTCGCTCGCCACGGCCCTTTTTGGGGGCTAATATAGTCTACGAGTTCGTATCTCTCAGATCTCTCAGGAAGAAGCTGGCATCAGAAGGGTAGAAGATTGGAGCGAGGGGT
>JAUVYU010000176.1 GCA_030602935.1 Candidatus Bathyarchaeota archaeon
TAGCGCTGATCTACACTATACTCCTGAAGCTGATACCCATCATCGAGATGGAGGAACCCCCCCATGAGTAGGCTTCTAGCGCTGCTGACGTACGTCGCCAGCAGCCCGAGTCGAGGCAGCGGTATGTCCTTGGGACAGATAGTGCTCATCGTCATCATATCACCGGTGGTAATCCTGCTGCTGGCAACCGTCCTGGGGAAGCCGAGGAGCATGAAGGTGACCGGCCTCTTCCTGGCCTGGCTAGCGTTGGTGTTCTGCGTCTTCGTGGGCGCTGTTTACGGACTCAGCTTCATCACCGGCCTCTTCATCTGAAATCACTCAGGCGACCTGTGGAGAGGCTGCAACAGGTGAGCCTTCTTTCCCCATAGTGACAGGGTGTTTGTCCTTTTTCAGCTCTAGTACAGAATGCAATATGTGGTGACGTGACGATTGCTTACTCTAAATAAGGGTGGAGATTGAGGTCCCTTCGATCGGATTTTATGAGGTTACCGATCGGGTGAGATAGAATGACCAGCAGGCAAGCCGCCGCCTCAATACCCTTTGTTTAGGGCTCTCTCCCTCCACCCTTAGCAACACACATAATATATACTATATAAACATTCGTCACTATCTTTACATTTGATACATCATAAACCAAGTATTGAGAACATCCTGTAGTTTTCATGTATATCTTATTTATCAAATTGATATGAAATATTTTCACATGGTATTAATTTGCGAAGGGATCCTTTCGCAGAGCGGGCTCGCTACATCTTGAAATGCTCTTTACAGTGTGCATGGGTGACGGCCTGACTTGATTTCCGTTGGGAAATGATCCGGGTGAACATGTCCACCCTCTAGGCTTCAGGCGGTCACTCGCAATCTCACCGAGAATAAGATTAGGGAAAAGTTAGGCCCCGAATCCATGGCAGAGGGAGCACTCCGCTGTGCCCCCATGTTCAGTCCTGTCGGTGTGGCATGAGAGGCATCCCGCCCTCATGGGCTCCGAGCTGTGGGGGACGTGGCAGTTATTACAGTCATCGTGGGCAGGTGCGGCGTGGAGCCCTCCACCGAGGTCCTCCGTGTGGCATTCAACGCATTCTGTGTGCTGCTCCTCGACGTGGGGGTTGTGGCAGTTATCGCAGGCTGTGTTGTTGTGAGCGGCACTTGGGAAGGAGACTCCCATAGTCTGCTGACTCTCGTGGCACCTCAAGCAGTCATCCCTAGGGGGGATCAGTTCGTGCTCCGTCGCCGTGAACTCATGGCAGACAACGCAGTGGACATTCATCTCCTCGGACGCAGCCTCATGGTCAACGCTGTGGCACTCGTAGCAGGTCTCCTCTGGGGGCTCGAAGACGTGGAGCTGGATCCCATGGCAGCCGATACACTCCGGCTCCTCCTCCTGCGTGAAGATGTGAACCTTGTGACCCGCCGTGTTGGACACCTGGAGCCATTGGGGATCATTGTTTGCGTGGCAGTCCTCGCAGACTTTGTTATCGATCTCAGTCAGCTTGGTGACCGTATCCGGGTTCTCGAATATTACCTCCCGGACGTGGTCAAGGCTCTCTATCATGTCCGACTCGTGGCACTTGTGGCAGTTGAGGTCGTGCATCGCGCTGGCGTCCCAGGTCTCATAGGCGTCGCTCATGAGGTGGCATGTGGTGCAGAACCTTGGGTTGTGCTGCGTGTAATCATAGATGAAGTAAGATGGGACCGCCAAGACCAGGAGCGCGGCAACAACGAGCTTCTGGTTCCTTTTAAGAAAATCAAATATTCCCATTTTTCTCACACACTGTAGGGTCGATAACAAGCCGTACTTGACTATCCGTCTGCCTGCTCAGAGTTGAATACGGTTCCCTTAGAACGCTGGTGCTACCCTCAGGGATCAAAGTCCCGTGGCCTATTACACCCATTTTCTTCTCTTCCCTGTCGCCTTTCGTGAATTCAAACGTCAACACGCATTTCACCTAATAAGAGTTGTTTAACTTCGAGTATTATTCTATATATTGTAATAGTTCCGTATTTCATTATGAATCTATCTATAAGATCAAGGGATTCTTAGCATTTTCAGGGAGGAAAATCGAAGAGAACGTCATTCAAGCATCATGGGACATCCCTCGTAGAGGACGTGCATTGGGTTTTTTTACATCTTAATAAAGAATTCTTGTTTTTTTACACAATTTATATATACTATCATTGAGAGTGTGTCCAAAACGTCGTGATAGGAATGAACTTGCTTCCCTTATTGACATCGCTTGTGGCGTTCGCGTTCACCTTCTCGCTGGCACGCTAGTACCTGGGATTCATTTACAGCGACAGGTCGTCAAGGCGAGGGAGGCGAAGGTTGTCCCCGTCCTGGACGACCGGGATAACTGAGTTCTCTACAAGTCCTGACTACTTTCACGCTAGACACTCTCGATGTGCACCGTTACCTCGCTTCCCTCATCGAGGACAAGGCCTCCAAGTCTCATGGGCACAAGCTTGAACTCCGTGCCCTTTCTGGGCGAGAGGCGTAGAGACAGTCCCAGTATCGGGTTCCCCTCTACCTTGACTGAGAAGTCGGTGCAGTCCGCCAGGCACACCCTGTCATGGATGGCCTCTATCGTGGCTATCGGGTGCCCCATCAGCTCCACGGCGCCTCCTTCCGGCTTCCCTGAATCATAATGGACTCCCATCCAGCCGTAGTAGGGGATGCCCCCGTCGAGGACACCAGACACGCCGCCGACGTCCGCTGGGAGCCCATGTGAGGGGGTGTCCAGTCTTACGAGGGTGAACTCCGGTGAGCACAGGGTCACGACCCCCCTCAGCTCCTCGAGGGAGTCAACCCGGCCCACATCGTTGAGCCTCTCCATCCGGTGCCCTCCCTGCGCCCGGAGGGGATCCGTGGGCTCCCGGACCTCCACGTGGACGTGGGGGGACGTCGCGAAGCCGTAGTACCCTGAGCGGAGCAGCCTCCCCAGCTCCTCCCCGGCCCTGACCTCGTCTCCGACGCTCAGTGTGGGATCGACGTGGAGAAGCTTGACGACCTTGTCGGGGCTCTCACGGCTCCGCATGAGCATGACCACATCGTACTCCGAGGCCTCATAGCCCCTCCCCCTGGGGCTTCTCACCCGCCTGATGAGGGTCACCTCTCCGCTGACTGGGGATGGAGCCATGCCTCCGAAGCCTGTGTCAGGGTAGACATCGACTCCCGATGATTGGCGGTGAGCGGGGTAGGGGCTGTTGTAGAAGGAGAACATCCCGTCGACGGGGCAGGAGATAGTCACGCCGGAGGATGACGCGACGGGAGCCATCTCGACCAATGCAGTATCCTGATACGAGTGTTGGGTCTATAAGAAATCGTTTACTCTGAAAAAGGAGGGAGAAAATGATAAAATGTTTAGGGGCTTCGCGGGTCAGAACTCCC
>JAUVYU010000113.1 GCA_030602935.1 Candidatus Bathyarchaeota archaeon
GCTCTTCCCGGCTGGATCGTTGCCTGAGCCACCTGGCGTTCCGGGAGGATGATCTTCTTCACCTCTCCGCCCTTCAGGCTCTCTCTTAGGGTGTCGCCACCGGGCATCTCTAAGGTGATGTCTAGAGCGACCTCGCTGGGGTTTGGCTCCCCGTTGGGGGCCACGATGGTCCCCAGCCTTACTAGGCAGTCGAGGTCGAAGATCTGCCAGGCGGCATCTCTGTGGACGGTTGAGACGACGCCTAGGTGGGGCATCATGAAGACGCTGTCTTGGAACATCATGGTGATCCCCTTCGTTAGGAACGCGTCGTTGAGTATCATGAGGGACTGCACCCTCCTCGGGGCGTGGGACAGGAGGCCTCCGGTTCCGGCGACGATGTCTATCTTCATCATGTCGATGTATGACTCTTGGATTGCCTGCGTGGTAATCCCCCTGAGGAACGCCACCTCGCCCCTCACACCCTTTAGGGTGGTGGCGATGGACCTGTGGTGGACGAGTCCGAGGCGAAGGGCCTCCCTGGCCACGGCGTGCTCTATCACCAGCTCCTGCAGTGTCTGGGGGATGGTCGTGGGCCTGATTATCTTGTTCCTGAGCCGGTTCCTGACGTCGCTGCTGTCTATGTTGAAGGGGAGCCAGCGCATGATGTTCTCCAGCCCCGTCTCCTTGAGGACGTTGCTGATGCTGTAGCTCATGCCGAGGTTGGCGCTGACGCTCCTGACGAATCTCTTGTCGAAGATCGAGTAGATGTTCGTCGTCGCCCCGCCTAGGCCTACTCCTATTACGTTCCTCCGGTAGCGGTCTGCGATGAGCTGCATCGCTATCCCCTCGCCTGCGGGGGTGGGCATGATGTCGACGTCCGTCCACTTCATCAGCGTGTCGTACCCGGGGGCGTGGCTCATCACGTGCTCCATGAAGAGCTCGTGGATGGCCCGCCTCGCGGGCTCAGTGTTCTCCATCTCCAAGACTGGGCGGACGTTCTCTATGCAGCTAAGCGCGAACTCGCCGAGGATGCCCTGGATGATATCTGTTGCATCCTTGTTCCCTGCGTAGACAATGGGGAGCTGGTACATTGACCCGAGCCTGGGCTTGGGATCCGCCGACTTTATCAGCTCGGCCATGTTGACGACGTGGCTGACTGTGCCCCCGTCGGTTCCCCCAGCCATGAGGATCATGTCGGGCCGAAGGTTCCTGATCTGCTGGATCTTCCTGTGGACGGGCCTCTTGTCGTTAGTGGCGAAGATCTCCATGACTATGGCCCCCGCTCCCAGGGCTGACCTCTCAGCGCTCTCGCCAGTCATCCTCTTGATGACCCCGGTGACCATCATCTGCAGTCCTCCTCCGGCGCTGCTGGTCGTGCAGTAGAGGTCGACGCCGTTCACGCCGTTGTAGGGGGTGATTATCCCCTCTCCGTCCTCGGCCAGGATCTTGTGGCCCGTCAGCTCCTCTACCTCCCTCACGGCGTTCTTGACGCCCATGGTCACATCCTCGTAAGGGGACTCTACCGTCGTCGGGGTCTCCCCTGCGACGACGAACCGCCATTCACCGTTCGCCATCTTCTTGAAGAGTCGTGCCTTCGTGGTGGTGCTGCCCACGTCGGTGGCTAGGATGTACTCCATCTCCTCGATCGGCTTCCTTTGCGTCATCTAAGAACTTCACCCATCCGTGTTCTCATGAAGAATTATACGGATCGTCAAAAGCGTTTCTCTTTTAGACATCAATATTACATTATTTTAACTATTTTTAATACACACGGTTTATTTTAGAGCGCTCAGACAGACATACCCTCTATTAGATCTTATAAGAGTCTTCGGCCGATGTAAAACAGGTGTTGGATTGGTGTCGCGCGATCCCACGAAATCGACGTGGAACCTCTGGGACGACCTCCCCCCAGATGAGGAGGACGAGCTTATCGAGAAGCTGGCCCAGAATATAATCAAGCGTAGAATGGGGTTGTTGGCCCAGCTCACCTTGGAGACGATAAGCCCCATCTCGAAGTTGGGGGCTGACCTGGGGATGACCCTCCTCGGGCCCTACCTGGAGTTCTTCGGTGTCGAGAAGGTCACGGCGCTCTTCAGGAAGAGGGAGAACATGACCCGCCTTCTAGACCGGATAGACGAGCTCGAGATGGAGAGGAGCAGGAAGAGGGAAGAGGCGAAAAGGAAGAAAAGGAAAGAGAAGAGCCCAGAAAAATGATGAGTGCATGACCCATGAGCGAAGCAAAGGACGAGAAGGAGATGAAAAAGGAATTCCAGCGAGCCCTGCAGAGCAAGATGACACCGAACCTCCGTCGAACCCTCGCCGCATTCGACATCGTCATGGTGGTAACAGTCCTTCTTGACCTCGTCTTCATGATGGACTTCATCGGAGACGCCTTCATCCAGTCCCTCGTCGTGATCAATCTGGTGACCATAGTCATAGGGTACACCTCCCTGACCACCAAGAGGAGGCTGGGTAAGCAGGTCTCCAGAGAGGTGCTCGGAGAAGAGGGGGATCCAGACTCCGAAGGTGTGGAGATACTGGTGGACGACGGCTCGGAAGATGAACCTGAAGAAACGAGATAGCCTGAGGACTACCTTAGCCCTCAATACGTGACCCTGTCAACGCTTAAACGGCTGTTAGACATAGTTAAACAAGACAGTTATCGGAGGGACAGGAGATAAGCGGCATCGTGAAAGTGGTAGCAGATGCTGAGATTGAACTCGAGGAGCCCACCGTGATAGCGGGCTTTCCAGGTCCGGGCTTCGTAGGCGAGACGGCGACGATGTTAATACAGGACTCGCTGAAGATGACGGAGGTCGCCCACCTCGAGTCCGAGCTCATACCTCCCATGCTCGTCGTTATGGGGGCTGAGACGAAGTTTCCATTCAGGATCTACGGCGATGAGGGCCTGGACGTCCTGGTCGTCGTGGATAACCAGCCTATCCCCATGGAGCACCACAGGACCATCGCGAGAGAGCTCATGGACTGGCTCATCGAGAGAAACGTCGGCGAGATCGTGGCCATGAACGGCCTCCCTGTAGCTGACGAGACCTTGGAGGGCAGCGTCGTCGGATACTCCACCGACCAGCTGAAGCTTGCGGATCTCGAGAGGCTGGGGGTGCTCCCTCTAACGAGCGGGGCTATAACGGGGATGAACGCGGCGTTCCTAGAGCTATGTCAGGATAAGGGTGTGACTTTCACCGGTCTCTTGACCCCGACGCTAAGCATCAACGCCACGAATTGGTTGGGGATAATATCCATAATAGAAGTCCTCAATAGCAGTGTCGGGCTTGACGTCGACACCTCCTCATTCACAGGGATAGGGCGAAGAGAGCCGACGAGTGAATCAGCCGGTAGGAAGAAGAGTATCTTCGATATTCTCAGGGGAAAACGGTAAGGCGGTGCGGACTTCACCTATAACCATTGGGCTGCACCGTAACCGGAGCCTGTGCCCACCTCGAGGAACGAGTCACCTTTCTGGAGGTCGAGAGGCTCATAGAAGAGGGGGTGTTGGTATGCCAATGGGTGGCAGTCACCTTTTGAAGGTGGGATCGGTATGGGTCTATCAGAGTAGACGAGGTGTGAAAAATGGGGCTCCACGAACAGCTCCCTGGGGGCTCTTCTCATCGACTCCGCTAGCTTAGGCATCTGTAGATAGCCACGTTTCATGTATCGCATGACCATATCCTCTCTTGACTGTCTGAAATTTGGGACCGTCATTAGCTCTTCCTAGACGTCTTTTATGTTAGGATATTAGTGTAAACTTCACGACTTCACAGTTATGGTAACAGATATTAGGACTCATTATTATATTTTAGTTATGAATACATAGATTTTTTTTACAAATCAATATAATTAGAGTATTTTTAAACGAATTATATTATATTTATCATATTATATTGTGATTATCTAATAACTGTCACCGTTAATCTATTATAATGATAATAAGACTAATGGAACGGGTAAACAGTGAATCAAAATGACAGATGCGTTATTCACATTACCAGGTTTTGCTGAAGGGAGACTCATAGGTCTCGTGCTTCTGATACTGATATTCGTTTTAGCTGTAAACTTCATGGGGCAAGCTAAACTTCCTTACATCCGCCGTGTACCAGCTCTCGACGCCATTGAAGACGCCATAGGACGATCAACAGAGATGGGGAAGCCCGTCGTCTGCTCTTATGGCCTTGGTGGATTCAGTTACTGGACCATAGCTGGGCTAAGCATCCTAGGATACGTCGCCAAGATCTGCGCAGAGACGGACACAAGGCTCATTGTACC
>JAUVYU010000132.1 GCA_030602935.1 Candidatus Bathyarchaeota archaeon
GATCGCTCTACTAGAGAGTTAGATTCCCGATGCATACGACCCAAGGGATCTCCTTCGCTGAGATAAGGAACACTATCTTCGAGAACATCCCCACTGAGATAGGTATAACCAGGATAGAGTTCGAGGGCCCACGTCTGGCCATCTACACGAAAAAGCCCGAGGTCCTCCAGGAGAACAAACACATCGTGGCGGAGATCGCCGGTAAGATCAAGAAACGGATCGTCATCCGCTCCGACCCCTCCGTGAGGGCGAACGAGATCGAGGCCGAGAACGTGATCAAGGAGATCCTCGAGGAGGCAGGCCTCGTGCAGAGCTACTTTGATCCCACCCTGGGGGAGGTTGTCCTCGAGGTGGAGAGGCCTGGGGTCGCAATAGGGAAGGGGGGAATTAACCTCCTGGAGATAGTCCAGAAGACTCACTGGACCCCGAACATCGTCAGGTCGCCCCCGATCCCAAGCCTTACTATCAAGCAGATTCGGGGATACCTCTACTCGAAGAGCAAGGAGAGGGAGAGGTTCCTCAGGGAGACCGGGGAGTCCATCTTCAGGTCGATGTTCAGTCCGTCTCGGGACGTCCGCGTGACCTTCCTGGGGAGCAGCAAGCACGTCGGTAGGTCCGCCATACTCATACGGACAGTAGAGAGCAGCGTCCTTCTTGACTGCGGGATCAATCCCGGCACCAACCGGCCCTTCCAGGCCTTCCCCAGGATAGACGTCGAGGAGCTTGATCTGAGCCGCCTTGACGCAGTGGTTATTACCCACGCCCACCTGGACCACTGCGGCTTCCTGCCCTACCTCTACAAGTACGGATACAAGGGGCCGGTCTACTGCTCGGCGCCCACCGCCAGCCTCATGACCCTTCTCCAGGGGGACTACCTGGACGTCATGACCAAGGAGGGGCGGGTTCCCCCGTACGGCGCCGACGACATACGCGAGGTGATAGTGAGGACGATACCCCTCTCCTGGGGGGAGGTGACGGACGTCTCGCCCGACATACGTTTGACGCTGCACAACGCAGGTCACATCCTCGGTTCATCAATGGTCCACCTCCACATCGGACGGGGGCTGCACAACGTCGTCTACACTGGGGACTTCAAGTACGGCTACACGGAGCTCCTGTCCCCTGCGATCTCCCAGTTCCCAAGGGTCGAGACCCTCATCATGGAGAGCACCTACGGAGCCCCGGACAACGTCACCCCGCCGAGGGCGGAAACCGACGCCTTGTTCGTGGACATCGCCAACAGCATCCTCAAGAACGGGAAGGTCATCATCCCAGTGCCCGCAGTCGGGAGGGCCCAGGAGATACTGATGGTCATCAACAGGTACATGGAGGAGGGTGAGCTCACAGAGGTCCCCGTCTACATCGAGGGAATGATCTCGGAGGCGACGGGGATCCACACGGCCTACCCGGACTACCTCTCATCCAACCTGAGAGACCTGATACTCAGGGATGGCAGGAACCCCTTCGAGTCCGACTACTTCACGGTCGTCAAGCAGCACGACAGAAGGGACGAGATCGCGGAGGGCGGCCCATGCATCATAATGGCCACGGCGGGCATGATGGAAGGGGGCCCCGTGATAGAGTACTTCAAGCGCCTCGCCCCCTGGGATGAGAACGGCCTCATATTCGTGAGCTACCAGGTCAACGGGACCCTGGGTCAGAGGCTCCAGGCTGGGCTGAGGTCAGTCCAGACCTACAGCAGGGAAGGGAAGATGGAGATCACCAACGTGAAGCTCTCGACGCACACCATCGAGGGTTTCTCCGGCCACTCCGACAGGAACCAGCTCATCAACTACGTGAGGAAGATGCGGCCTACGCCCAGGAGGGTGTTCATGGTCCACGGCGAGGAGTCCAAGACCATAAACATGGCCAGGACGATCTCGAGGATGAGGGGCGTGAAGGGATTCAGCCCTGGGATGCTTGAGACATTCCTACTTGCCTAGAATTATTTTAGATCAGGCTCGCCAGATCTTCACGCTCTTCGGGGTCAGAATCACCCGTTCCTCTCCGAGGCGGGCTATGTCCCCCTTTATGAGGACGGCGTACTCGTTGAGCTCGTTGATGGCCCTCTTGACGTCGTCGATGTTCTGCTTGGCCAGGGGCGAGACGTTGGTGATGACGATGTTGCCGGCCCTCACCTCAGATTTAATAATGTCGACGTCCTCATACGCCTTCAGAGGAATCGCTTTGATGTACGTCTCGCTCGGAGCTGCAGCGGTTTCTTCTTTCTTGCCTATGATCTTGTCGATGACGCCTCTCATTGAGATACCTACCATCGGAAACCCTCAAGTACCATATAAAGGGTCGTCCCAAAGGTTAGTGCTCTCATCTGCTTATTAGCTTTGTCAGTTGATGGTGTGTTATGGGGGATATTTCGGGCCCTAAACTCGTAAAACGGCGTACTATGCGCCGCAAAGACGTCAGGAGATTGAAAGACGAAGCCGGCGACCTCCTACGGGACGAGACCAACTCAATAATACAGGCCAAGACCGAGGACGGGATAACGGTCTTCATCATCGACGGGGAAATCAAGCTTGCGAGGAGAGATGACGTCCTATTCCCCACCCTATTGAACGAGAGCGTCGAGGGCCTGCCGTCTGTCCTTGTCGACATGGGAGCCATCCCCTACGTCTGCAACGGAGCCGACGTGATGTCACCGGGCATCACTGGCATCGAAGGAGATTTCGGAGAAGGCGACCTCGTCATCGTGAGGGATGAGAAGCACAGGAAGTCACTGGCTGTGGGGGTCGCCCTGGTCCCTTCGGAGGACATGAGGGAGATGCTTAAGGGGAAGGCGGTCAAGAGTATCCACTACGTGGGAGACAAGCTGTGGAAGGTGACCTCGACCTAACGTTACCTATAGGTACAGAACAACTGCGATTATAGAGAACAGGATCATGATCAGTGAGAACAAGATCATCGATACAGTGAAGACCGTCCAATAGATGCCGAAACGCTCCCTTCCTATCCTGTAGCCCTCAAGAACCTCGAGGAGGAAGCCTTTGACACGGTCGACGAAACCCCCGCTCATCAGTCGGAGACCCTCTTACCCTCACTTAAAACTGATCGGACTCCACATAAAACTTATTTTATATGGAAGCGGTCCCATCAGACTGGTGATCACGAGATGAGAATGCTTGACGATATCCGGATACTAGATTTCAGCCACGTCTACTTCGGCCCCTACACGACGATGGTCCTGGGGGACATGGGGGCGGACGTGATAAAGGTGGAGCCGCCGTGGGGCGAGTTGGCGAGGATGTACGCCCCCCTGTACGGCGGGATGAGCTCCGTCTTCCTCTATCTGGACAGGAACAAGAGGGGGATGACCCTGAACCTGAAGGAGCCCAAAGCAGTGGAGATCGCCATGGCCCTAGTCGAGAAGAGCGACGTCATCGTCGAGAACTTCAAGAGGGGGACCATGGACAAGCTCGGGCTGGGTTATGAGGCCGTCAAGAAGGTGAAGCCCGACATCATATACGCCTCTCTGAGCGGCTTCGGCCTCACCGGGCCGTACATGCCCCGCGCCAGCTTCGCCCCCATCGCGTCAGCCATGGCGGGGTGGTACTGGCTCACAGGCCGAGGGATCGACCCTGAGGGACCGCCCGTCAGGCCAGCGGAGTGGCACGGAGACCTCGACCCAGGGCTCTGGGGCGTGATCGCCATCCTAGGCGCGATACGCTACAGGGACAGGACGGGGGAGGGGCAGCTCGTGGATGTGGCTCAGCTCGACACCATGATCGCTCAGACGGGCGTCGGGATCACGAGGCACACCATGAGGGTGGACCACCCTCAGCCCGCGATGGATAGGCCGACGATCGCCCTGAGCACCTTCGGCATGTTCAAGACGCTCGACGGGTGGGTCTACATAGCGGCCGACCCCCAGATGAGGCCCCGCCTCGAGAGGGGCATGGGGGTGGAGAGCCTCGAG
>JAUVYU010000107.1 GCA_030602935.1 Candidatus Bathyarchaeota archaeon
GTCCTCCTCCAAGGCGTCGGGCTTCATCCCCTGTTCGTCCAGGGGGACAGCCCGGAACTCGGGGTCGGCCTGCTTGAAGGACGACAGCGCCGAGAGGTAGGTGGGCTTCCCGATGTGGATGGCGTCCCCCTGGTCTATGAAGACCCTGGTCACCAGGTCGATGGCCTCCTGGGAGCCGGTTGTGACTATGATCTCGCTGCCCGGATCCGACTTGATATCCGCCTCCGCCATGAACTTGGACAGCTCGATCCTGAGGTTCATCATGCCGGTTGTGCTTCCGTACTGGAGCATCTCCGTCCAGGCCTCGTGGGGGGCCTCCTCGAAGACCCTCTTGACCTCCGCCACGGGCATGGAGGGGACATCGTACATACCCCCGGTCATGGAGATGAGCTTCTTCCCCTTCGTCAGCTCAGAGGCCGCCAGGACCACCTTGGTGATGATGCCCGGCTGGAAGGTCTTCCCCAACTTTGAGTAGAACTTTTCCTTGTCCAACGCGAACTCACTGCTCACATACGCGTGAGACGCATATTATTAATTTTGGGCCTACATGTAGTCACGAATAAGGTCAGTTAACTGATTGGTGCTGCCTCAGAGGAATCTTGCGAGGCGCTCCTCGGTCAGAATGCGGTCTGTCACATCCCTCACCACGAGGACGGCCCTGACTATCTCCCCCTCGGAGTCCCTGACCGGGCTGGCGGTCTCCTCTATGAGGTGGTTGCCCCCCGGGCCATAGTCCCTTCGGTACACCATTGCCGTCTTCTCTTGACCCTCCAGCATCCTGAGGATTGAGCACTCATCCCCGAAGAGCTCGCAGGGCACGTTCCTCCCGGCAACGATCCCGTGGCACGTATCCACCTCCAGCCTCACGTTCAGGAGGAGAGCCCAGCGCTTGGCGGCTTCATTGGACTGCACCAGGGTGAAGTCGTCGACGTCGATGAGGAGCACCGGATCTGCGACGCTCTCGAAGATCGCCCTATAGTGCTCAGCCGTCTCCCTGACATGCTTCTCCCGCATCGCGTTCATGAGGACGGCGCCGATGCTCTCCGCAAGCTCCTCCATGAAGCGGATCATCGACGACGTGAACCGATCTGCCCGCCTGTCGTTTAACTGCAGCAGGCGGATGGTCTCGTAGCTGTACCTTATCGGTATCAGGGCGACGGATCTGTATCCCTCGAGTTGGCAGATGTTCCTGGTTTTGGTCAGCAGGTCCTCCGCCGTGGTCGTGGTCAACAGGTCCTGTGTCGAGTTCGTCCAGAAGCTGCCTCCATCGGAGAAGAAGGGCTTAGAGGGGTCGAACCTGCCTCTCAGGATGTTCCCGCACATGCATTCAAGGATGGGCCTGCCCATCTCGTCTCGGTAGGGCTGCCCCTCGGAGTCGTAGGCGCAGAGGCTGTTCTCCATGAGGATGTGGTCGTCGGGGAAGCCCTCGAAGACGTAGTAGGGGTAGTCGTCGCCCTCCTGTAGGCGTATGCCCACCGCGTCGATCCCCGTGTAGTCCATAATTATCTCCACTATCTCATTCAGGATGGAGTCCAGCTTCCTCCGCTGGTTCAGGACCTGGAGGACCCTGAGCGTCGTATCTCTCTTCCTTGAGGTCCACCAGTCAACCACGACCCTCCGTACGTGGCTTCCCAGGAGTTCGTAGCGGTTGGGATCGTTCTTCTGATGAATGTGGATGTTTATGCCCCAGTCCGCGTCCTTTACAGCCGAATATTCATGAGCCTGATCCGTCAACAGGATCATAGGAACGTCGGCGGTACCCCTCACGTTCTTGGACAGTCTCAGCGTCTCAGTTTTCATGGAGGTATCATCTACGATGAGGCAGTCGTAGTCGTGCTCCTCAAGAAGGTTCGGGACGAGCTCCGGGGTTGAGATGAATTCGACCTCGAAGCCCTGTAAAGATCTCTTCAGCTCTCTAGCGGAGTCATCTTCCCAACCTATGAGGAGGACCCGGATAGGGGGCTCCCCCCCGGAGCCGCCTTCACGCAAGTTCTATCATTCAAACCTTGATGAATCATTATATATCATGTTCGTAACCTGCGCGAGTCATGTAAACGGGAAAAATGTTTCTCCGTGCCACTTTTAAATCTCAGATGACATTAAATTGTCTGGTGCTCCAAAGGAGTCTGAAAGATATGCTGGATAGCCTGACCCGCGTGGAGAGGGAGGTCTACGAGCTTGTCCTGCGTGCAGGAGAGCTCATGGCGAAGGACATCCCCCTCAAGAAGGCTGGGGTGGTGCCGAGTCTGGTCCGGAAGGGGCTGCTGGAGGTCTACAAGAAGCATGCGTCTTCCACTAGCCCCAAGAAACTGAAGTATCTGAGGCTGAAGAAGACAGACGAACCCTAAACAACCCTTTTTTCTAGGTTGGTGCGAGTGCTCTTCCCGTTTTTAGCTCGGCTTCGACCTCGAACTCAGGCTCAGTCTTGAAAGCCAGCGGAAGAGGCGTGATGAAGTCTCTGTCATAGATCTCCCTGATCTTCCTTCTGAGCTCCACGTCCCTCCCCGTGAAGGGTGCCCAGCTCTTCTGGTAGAGGACGGCCCTCATGTGAGCGAGGCGTGCCGACAGGTTGTCCGCTCTCACCCGCAGGTGCTCCCTGTGGTAGGGGAAGAGGGTCATATCCCAGTAGCTGCTGGGGACGAACAGCTCGGTGACCTCGAACTGGGTCTCGAGGTCCTTCCTGACCTCGTCGAGGTCGATGATATCCCACCACATGTAGCGGATATGGAAGTAGGGCTTCCTCTTCAACCAGAGCGCCAATAGAGGGCGGGGAATCCCCCGATATAATCGTTTCCCGGGGGGAGCGAGGAAAATCTTTATCTCATCTATGCGAACACTCAGGAGGGACTGGTAGAATGGGAACCCACATAGCGGTTGTCGGCAACGGGCGCATAGGCCGCCCAACGGCTTACACCTTATTCAACGAGAGGCTGGCGGACGAGTTCTCCCTGGTCGACGTCAAACCCAGGCAGGCCTGGGCCTTCGGCGAGGAGCTCAGACACGTCGCAGCGAGCCTGAGGTACGACATCGAGATCAACACATATGAGGAGGATGAGGGCGTCACAGGCGCGGACCTCGTAGTTGTCTGCCCCGGCAAGCCCCGCATCCCCGGAGTCCAGATGGACCGGAGGGAGCTGGTGGGGGCGAACGCCGAGATAATCAACTTCATCGCCGAGGTGATGCCCGCCAACAACCCCGACGCCAGGTGGGTGATCGTCACCAACCCCGTGGACGCCATGGCCACACTCTTCAAGAAAGTCTCAGGGGCCGACTTCGTCATCGGCACCGGGGACCATCCCGACACCCTGAGGATGAGGACGAAGATCTCAATGGAGCTGGGGATCCCCGTCTCGAAGGTCGACGGCTTCGTCGGAGGCGAGCACGGCTCGTCGGCTTTCCCTCTATGGTCAACCGTCAAGGTAGACGGCAAGCCCCTCGACGAGTACCTCACTGAGACCGGGAAGGAGCTGAACCGGGAGGCCGTCGTCAGCTACGTCCGCGGCGTCTCCAAGAAGATTGTGGACATCATCGGCGGCACCGAGGTGGGGCCCGCTGCCGGCTTCCGGGACATAGTCAGGTCGATCCTGGAGGATCGTGGCGAGGTCTACAGCATATCTCAGTCCCTGGAGATGCCGGGGCTCCCGGAGCCCATCAACGTCAACGTCCCGACGAAGGTCGGTAAGACCATCGGACCAAACATCTGGGACGATCTCCCCCGAAACGAGAAGGCCTACATTATTGAGGCCTCCCAGGCCATCTACGCCAACTACCAGACGGGTTTAAAGGCAGTCGGGAAGGCCTGAGCCCCCCTCTAAAACCATTTAAGACCAGAGGCGTTAGAGGGCTTCAGGGATCTGTTTGAGCTTCGATATTATCATTAAAAATGGGCGGATCGTAGACGGGACCGGGAACCCTTGGTACAAGGCCGACGTTGGGATCTCGGGTGACCGCGTCGAATCCATCGGTGACCTGAGCGGGGCCGGCTACGGGAGAACGATAGACACCGAGGGACTGGTCGTGGCCCCGGGGTTCATGGACATCCACAGCCACTCCGACTACGTCACCCTCCTCGACCCCAGGGTGGAGAGCAAGATCAGGCAGGGGGTGACCACGGAGGTCGTGGGCAACTGCGGGAGCTCCGCCGCCCCCATGAACGAGGCGGTCAGGGAGCACAGGGAGAAGTATATGCGGCGCAGCCTCAGCGACGACTTTGAGTTTAACTGGGAGACCATGGCGGACTACCTTAACCTCGTGGACGCCCAAGGGGCGTCCTACAACGTCGCAGCCCTGGTGGGGCACGGCACAGT
>JAUVYU010000209.1 GCA_030602935.1 Candidatus Bathyarchaeota archaeon
CTTGATCCGGGGGGGCTCATCGACGCTGCCTACCCTGGGGGACGAGATCTCTATCATCTTCCTCAGGGTTGCCTTGGCGTCGCCGATCAGGGCCACTTGGATGGGGTAGCTGTTCCCGACCTCGGCCTCGCTGATGTCGAGCTGGATGATCTTCGCCTTGGTGTCGAGAGGGGGGATGGTCCACTTGTCTGTCGAGGCGGAGTCGGTGCTGCATCCTATGTAGAGTATCGTGTCTGCCTCCGAGACCACCTTGTTGGAGAGAGTTGTCCCGCCCCGTGCCCCGGTGACGCCGATGGAGAGGGGGTGGATCTCGGGTATGCTGCCCTTGGCGCTTATCGTGGTGCCCACGGGTATGTCGTAGAGCTCCGCGAGGGTCTGGACCTCGTCCCAGGCCTGGGACCAGAGGACTCCCTGGCCGCAGATGATGACTGGGCGCTCCGCCTGGCCTAGCAGCCTGACGGCCTCTCGTATCTTGCTCTCCTGGGCGGTGGGCCTGTGGCCTGGGTACTTGGCGAAGTCAGCTTGGACGTGGAGGTCGGGGTCCTCGGTCTCCGCCCCGAGGATGTCCATGGGGAGCCTGATGTGTACGGGGCCCGGCCTCCCTGTCGTGGCCAGCCTGAATGCCCGGCGGATCGTGTTAGGGATCTCAGATGGGTCTGTGAGGGTGATTGTCTCCTTCGTGACTCCCTGGAATAGGGCTGTCTGGTCGATTCCGGTGAGCATGTTCCTCTTCTCGAGGTGGAGGGGGATGTCGGATGTGAAGGCGATCATGGGGATGGAAGCCTTGTAGGCCTCTGCTATCCCGGGGAGCATGTGGGTGGCTCCGACGCTGGGGCCCTCGCAGATCCCGGGTTTGTAGCTGAGCTTGGCGTATCCGTCGGCCATGAATACGGCGCTGCGCTCGTCGCGGGCTAGGACGTGTCTTATCTCGGGGTAGTCGTGCCACTCTTTGTAGAGGTTGAGTGTGGTCTCTCCGGGGAGGCCGAATACGTGTTTCACGTCGTAGCCCTTGAGCATCTCAAGAATTGCCTTAGAGGCGTTCACATCTGCCACCTATATTCTTCTGTGTATTGTGTGGTGATATTAAGCCCTTCGTGGAGTGCCTTCGCCTCATCCGATCTTTCTGGATAGATATATCGACGTCAGGAGGATGAGGGCCAGCCAGAGGGCTAGGTCGAGGGTCAGGGCCACGAGGTTTAGCTCCCACGTGTCAGCGGGGCCTACTATGGTGGTGAGGGTGTGGATCCCCCATGTCAGGGGGAGGCCGTGTTTCACGTGGACGTAGTCGGGCCAGTTGTAGCGGGTTCCCCAGGTTACTGCGATTATGGTGATCCCTGCTATGATTGCTTGGATGATGATGGCTCTGTTGCGGCTGTCCATACGTTAGACTAATGTTAACGGGATTTAGCTCGTTCCTTTTTCTGGGTTCTATGTGGCTGTCTAGGGTGTGGCGTTGAAGTGGTCGTAGGCGGTCTTGGAGACCTCGGAGATGGCATCGATGGTCCTCTGCTTCCTGATGTCGTCCGTGGGAATGTACTTGGTCATGACCGATATGATGTAGGGGCTCTCTGGGTGGTAGACGAGGGCGACGTCGCAGTAGGAGTTCCTCATGTTGCCGTACTTGCTGGCGATCTCCACGTCGTAGGGGAGGAGCCTGTTGATGGTGGTGGTCTTGGGATTCTTGAGGACGGCGAGGGCCTGCTCTGCTATCCATGGGTCCAATCCCTCGCTGGTGTGGAGGGCCTCCATGAGGCGCGTGAACTCGTTGGGGGTCGAGTAGTTCTCCTTCCCCTGGGCGATGGCCTCGTAGTCCTGCATCTTCCTGCGGAGCCGTGTCACGTTGAGGCCTAGCTCTTTCATGGTGGCGTTCACGTCGTCCATGACCGCGACGTCGATGAGCATGTTCGTGGCCGTGTTGTCGCTGACGGTGATCATCAGGGTGATGAGGTCCTGCAGGGTCAGCGTGACGTTCCCCAGCTCCTTGATGACCCCCGTGCCCCCGACCTTGACGTCGTCATGGACGGTGATCTCCTTGCTTAGGTCCAGGGTTCCGGCCCTCGCCTTCTTGTAGAGCTCGATGAGGATGGGTATCTTGATGGAGCTGGCGGCCAGGAATTGCTCGTCCCCGTTCACGGAGAGCGCGTCTCCCGTGTTGAGGTCCTTTATTGATACGCCCATGACTCCGTCGAATCCTTCCGATGCCCATTCGATGCTCTCTGAGAGCTTCTCCCATAGGATGGCGTTCATGGTGATCACATCTGACTGTTCTCGCTTTGAGGTTTACGCTCTCCAGTTTGATTATTACCTGAATAGGTGGCTTAGGGCCCCTTTTTATTCCCTAAAAAAAATATTTCAAATATTTAGAAAAACAGGGTTCCAATCTCAGCATTTATAGATATCAATCCTAAATATTCAATAGTAAATTTCTGTCGAAGGACGAATGTCATGGTTGTCGTTAAGGTTGAAGGAGAGAAGAAGGACCACAAGGTCTTCCTCTACACCCTGAGCACCTGCGGATGGTGCAAGAAGACGAAGACGTTCCTCAAGGAGCAGGGCGTCGAATACGATTACATGGACGTGGACACCTGCACCTCCGAGGAGAGGAGGGCCGCCATTGCGGACCTGAAGGCCAGGAAAACACCTATTGGCTTTCCCCTTGCCATCATCGACGACGAGACGATCATAAGTGGCTACAAGCCTGACAGGTACACGGAGGCCCTCGGACTATGAGTCTCGACAGGGTAAGGAAGAGGGCCGAGCAGGACGCCAAGTCTCGTGGGTACTATCTCAACCCCAGTCCGGGGTTCCTCAACGACCTCCTGGAGGGCTTGAAGACAAACGAGGCACGCTACGGCTACCCCTCCTGCCCCTGCAGGATGTCCTCAGGCTTCTTCGACCTCGACCGGGACATCATCTGCCCATGCGACTACAGGGACCCGGACGTCGAGGAGCACGGAGCCTGCTACTGCAGCCTCTACGTTGACGAG
>JAUVYU010000094.1 GCA_030602935.1 Candidatus Bathyarchaeota archaeon
ATCGTAGTCAAAACCGCCGTAATCAGTAGCTTTGAATTGTACCGTTGCGCGCGCGCGCGCAAAAGACTCGTTGTAACCAGTGGAGTCAGAATCCATCAAATGTTGGTAGCAGAGGGGGTAGGTTTGAAATACCGACCATGATTTATATTGTTAACCTAGAATACGTATATTCTATTGTTTTATTCTCTTGACAGTTCCTTTTGCGCCATGTCAATGATCCTCTTGGCCAACACTCGCTTGAAGGACTTCTCATCCGGCACTACAACACTAGGCTTGTACAGCCCTTTGTAGCCTCCCTTCGTGGTGGTTTCGCTGTACTGGAGGAATCCTTTGTTGGCCATCTTGTTTAGGAAGTTGATGACTGAGGCTCTGCTCATCGGGGTCTCTGTCTCCCGTAGATGATTGTAGGCCGTCTTGGAGTCTACCTCCTGGTTTATAGTCCAGATGAACTTCATTAGCTCTGCCTGCCATGGAAATAGAACTGTCTCTAGATCGGTCTTTTCGAGGTCGAACTTTATGGGTGCTTCCTCCGTTGTAGGCTCAGCTTTTTTTCTGTCTGCTCCCAGGTTTTGAGGAAGTCTTCTTGGTTGAACTCCTCGTTAAGGAGGAGGTCTACACCGTGGCTGAAGCTGATGGCTTGTTCGAGGCCGTGTAGGAATCCCTCGTAGTAGGCTGTGGGTGCGGTGTCAGCTTTCAGCAGTTTCATGATCTCAGTCTTCGTGTGGAGTTCCTCCTGGAGCCTAGCCATAGTTGATACGAGACGCTTAGCTTGAGCTTTGTTTATCATAGCTTCGACGGTGAGCCATGATAAAAAATCATGAAGGACTTCGAGTGTAGCTCGTTCCTCTGGGGTTATCCTTAGATATAATTTAATGGCTTCAGCGACGATGCTCCGCAGGTAGAATAGATCAAACCGAAATGTTCTCATGCTTTCCACGTTGCGCCCTCATGGAATTTTTATACTCGCTATCCGCCCTGAAAATAACTCCTAGGGAGTTCTCAGGATGTATAAAGACTTCTATATACTTCTTATGACTTATTTATCCGCATCCCGATTTAAATACTTCTATAGAAGTCTCTAGAGTTCTAGTGACATAGGATGGCTAAATTCACTATGAGTGTCCCTGAGGCAATGAATGGCGCCTTAGAAAAGGAGAAGGAGCAAAGGAGATTGGATACGATTCAGGAAACAATCAGATCAATTCTCTCCGAATACTTCAGGGATAAAGAGATCAAATCTTGAGCCATCAAACACAAGCCTCTTCTTTTTTATATCTACCAAGCTTGATATCGCCTTACCTAGTGAGAAGAATTTTATAGAGTAGATTTGAACTACCGACCTTAGGTCATCCCCGTAGGACTATTCATGAGCCGGATAATATCTTTTATATTATCGTGGATAAAAACTATAACTTCACTTACAGATGATATATACAGTTGATAGAGCCAATACATTGGCGTCTCTGGACTCTACATATTCATAACCATACACATTGGACCAGATCACAAATGCATGTTTATCGTATAATATCTCATTCGGGTGCCTATGATCATTCTTTAGATAAGCTTTAAGAGTGTTCCAGCTATCGACTTGGAGAGATCCCTTCCAAATTGCACTACCATTCTCGCATTTTTCTTCTATATACTTCGGATAATCTTGCCATGGGACTGGACTTTCTGCTGTAGGATATCTTTCGGAAATGTACTCTAAGCGTTTATCGAAGTCGTTTGTGACTCCAGATAAGTAAAATAGAGATGAAATTAGAAACAGGGAAGTTATCGCGGTTAAAATAATATAATTTTTATTCATCATATTTGTTAATATGAACTGATTATAAATGGATTGTTTATTTATAAACCATGTTTAATGCACAGGGTCGTAATTAAACATAAAAAAGGGGGATATTAATTGACGAAAGTCTCGACGTAATCGTAGTTGTATATTCCATTACTTGATGTCGCTCTAACTGTTGCTACGGACATGGACCTGATCTACCCCTCATATTCGCATGCGAACGCCCCTAGCCGTGAGAACAATAGGAGGTTCAAGAATGGAGTACGAATAATCACGCTCAGCGGGCTGCTGGGGTTCCTATTGGGGAACCTGCTCTGAGGCTACCTTGAGGAGAGGGCTATCCTCTCGACCTCTAGCTTCCTCCGGATGGAGAAGGCGTTCTGGTCGTTGTTCGCCGCCCCGATGAGCTGGGTGGCGAGTACCTCCTCGAGGGTGAGGCGGTTGCTGAACGTGGACTCCCTGATGCCCCTGACGATGAACCTCAAAGCGAGGTCAATCCTCCGCTGGGGGGAGATGTCAACGGCGAGGCGGTAGACGACCCCTCCGTAGCCGATGCGGGTCGTGTCCTCGTTGGGGGCGGAGTTCTCGACGGCCCTGACCAGGGTCTCGACGGGGTTCCGTTCAGTCCTGAGGTTAATGATCTTGAAAGAGTTCCGTACGACGCTGGTGACGCGGGACTTGTCGCCGCCGCTGCCGCCCGGCCGCATGAGGCTGTTGATGAGCCGCTCGACGATGTTCATGTCGGACTTGCGGAACCTCCGTGCCTCGTGGCGTCCGCCGGTGTGGGGCAGGTAGATGGGATCTATGTTGAGGTACCTCTCAAGGCCGATGTCCCTGACCGTGATACCGTCGAAGCTCCACACTCCGAAGAGCATGGGTGACTCAGTTGAAGGCTGGCTCATACAATCACATCAAGCGTTCAATCAAAAGTTGTTTAGCGCATGGGCTTCTGGGCCTTCCCCAGCACCAGGAGGTTCAGGGGGACGCCGTTTACGGCGCTGACCTTGAAGCGGACTCCCGGGATGTCGCCCATGGACCTAGCGCGGGGCCCGTGGATCCCCTCGATCATGACCTCGTCGTGCTCGTCGACGTAGTTGAGGGCCCCGTCTCCGGGGAGAAATGCGGTTGCGAGGCGTCCGTTCTTGATGATCTGGACCCTGACGCACTTCCGGATGGCAGAGTTGGGCTGCTTGGACTCGATGCCGACCTTCTGGAGGACGATCCCCCTTCCCATTGGGGCGCCTTCGAGGAGGCCCTTCTTGTCGGTCCTGCGCTTGAGGCGTAGCACGTAGTCCTTGCTCTTGAGGCGCATCTTCTTGCGTATCTTCTTGAGCCTTCGCGCGGTATACATCCCGTTTGCCATGTGTTTATCCGGTAAGCCGTCCACTGTGTCAGGTTTAAACTTTACGCATTCTAGCGTTGAGGCATGAACGAGGACGGTTGGAGGAGAAAAGAATGTATAATATCGCATGAATAATATTCAGTAGTCTCTCGGTTATATTGAACCGTAAGTCCTTAGGACCATCTGGAACATCGTGTGATGGGCTATCTCGTCGTCTCGAATCGTCTTGAGAAGCTCCCGTAGGACTCGACTACTCGCAGATTTCATTATTTCAGATATCTGCTTGCCCAACCCCTCTTCTATGACCACGTGATCCTCCAAGAGCTCACGGACGCGGTCCACCTCCCTCTTAAAGGCCTCATTCGACGGCACCGTCTGTTCACGGGAGAGGATCTCAATGATGTTCTTCAGTAACTTACCGTGCTTCTCGGTGTCCAGTTTGATGTTCAGAAGAAGAAGCTTGAGGGGAGCATACGTCAGGTCGTCAACGACTCCCTGGAGCTTCTCGCCGAGTTCCTCTTCAACCTCTTTCTGCCTCAAGACTACATCATATAGTTCCTTGTTTAGCTGAGTCAGCCCTTGACCCACTACTATATCGGTCCAGTATTTCCTCTCATAGAGATGAAGACCGACGAGAAGGACTGCGTAACCGGCGATCATGACGGGAAACAGGTTCAACGCTCCTCCGAAGAAGGAGGTATAAGTTCCGACGATATACAGGATCGTGCCCCATATGAAGACGACGGTTGCTCCCAGCTTGCTCTGATTTATAGTTGGTTGGATCAACGTGGTCAACTCATACTTCTACGTCGGAATAATAAGATTATACGCATCAAACGGCACAGGCAGGACGTAATCTTAATTTCCCCATATGTCTCCCCAGCCATTCTCCCAACATTAACTCATCTCGTTTTGACTCATGCACCCGTAAATACGGCATGAAGCGGCTGAAAACTGAGACTTACCAGATGACTTCAGGCTAGAATATACTTTATTTCCCTCTTTTCCTACTTGGAACAAAGCTTTTTATTTCGCATATTATGTTTCAGTGGTAGGAGATATACAAAAATGAGTGGTAGAGAGAAACCACACCTTAACCTGATCATCATTGGACACGTAGATCACGGTAAGAGCACAAGCATCGGCCACCTATTCTATGACGCCGGAACTATCAGCGAGAAGGCCATCAAGGACTTCGAGGAGGAGGCTAGGGCCCTCGGAAAGGAGTCCTTCAAGTACGCCTGGGTCCTCGACAACCTCAAGGAGGAGCGTGAGAGGGGCCTGACCATCGACCTGGCTTTCTACAAGCTGGAGTCGGATAAGCACTTCTTCACCGTCATCGACTCGCCGGGCCACAGGGACTTCGTCAAGAACATGGTCACGGGAGCCAGCCAAGCCGACGGGGCCGTCCTCTTCATCTCCGCCAAGCGGGGT
>JAUVYU010000074.1 GCA_030602935.1 Candidatus Bathyarchaeota archaeon
AGCCCACCTCGGCCCTCGACGTCTCGATGCAGGCGAAGATCATCAACAAGCTCATCCAGTTCCAGGAGGAGTTCGACCTCTCCTACCTGTTCATCACCCACAACCTGAG
Organism: Candidatus Bathyarchaeota archaeon; assembly: GCA_030602935.1. Lineage (GTDB taxonomy): Archaea > Thermoproteota > Bathyarchaeia > TCS64 > TCS64 > BS750m-G28. The sequence goes on from JAUVYU010000074.1 coordinate 110, forward strand.
CCTGATGAGGAACGTCGCCTCCAGGGTGGGGATCATGTACCTCGGGAAGCTCTGCGAGGTCGCACCCACGGGAGAGTTCTTCACCAGGCCCCTCCACCCCTACACCAAGATGCTGTTGTCATCGATCCCAGTCATCACTGAGGAGGAGGAGCGAGTGAAGCCCGACAAGGTCGTGTCGAGGGGGGAGATCCCCAGCCCCGTGAACGTCCCAAGCGGCTGCTACTTCCATCCGAGGTGCAACGAGTGCAAAGATATCTGCATGAAGGATGATCCTCCGATGATCGAGGTGGAGCCGGGGCACTTCGTCAAGTGCCACCTGGAACCTCTCGGATACTAAGGGTGGAGAACCCGGGGACTCCTCATTTTTTCCCGTATGCCTTTTTATAGATCGGCTCAAGCTCGTCGGCAGGAGGTGCCTCATACCCGCCGATCTTGCTCTGGGAGATCCCATATCTCTTCCACAGGGCCACCCTCATCTCTGCCACTTTTACCCCCATCATGACTGGATCCAGGACGGGCACTCCAAGCTCCTCCTGGGCCCTCATCGCCTGCCCAGCCATCCCTGTGCAGCCCAGCACGACGCACTCGGCCATATCCTCCTCCACGGCGGCTCGTGCCTCCCTGAGGATGGCGGCTTGGGTCTTCTCCTTGTCCTTCATCTCAGGGACAGTCAGGTCCAGCACTCGCCACGAGGCGATTCTGGAGTCTAAGCCGTAGATCTTGGCGTTGTCCGCCATCTTAGGGATCCATTTCCTCCTACCGACGAGCACTGAGTACTTGCCAGCGGAGAGCATGGAGGCCACGTGGAGGCTCGCCTCGCAGACTCCGACGACGGGGATCTCCACGAGCTCCCTGGCTTCCCTGAGCCCCGGGTCGTAGAAGCACCCGATCACCACCCCGTCGAGTCCCTCCTTCTCTGCGTTCACCGTCTTCTCGATGATCTTGTGGATCGCGAGGTGCTCGTAGAACTCGTACTCCAGGTGGTTCGTGCCCGCGTCGAACCCGGTTCCCACCAACGTCGTGGAAGGTTCGGCTATGTCCTTTGACCATCCGGGGAACCATCCGATGAAGAGAATCTTGGTTTCCAAATCTAAGATAACACTCCTTACTCCCCGATCCTTATGAGGGATAATAGCTGTTTCCATCGGGCATTTATCCGGTATCATGGTATCTGGTTTAAAGGCGTGGCGACAATGGTGTCTGCGTTAAGGCGGTCGTCCCTTGGGCGAAGAATCCACTGGAAGCTTTCTAGGGATGGGGAGGAACGCGCTGGTCCCCTATATAACGGAGTCCATCGGAGCGGCTTGGCCTTCCTACTCTGCGCTGGCCTCGGTTCTTGCCGCGGTCATTGTGTTCGCTTTTCTGCGGGAGCCGGAGAAAAAGGAGATCTGATCATTTGTCACCCTCCTGACCTTTTGAGGAGAGAGATAATCGGCACAAGCCATCCGATCCCTCCTCTGCGTATGATTTATCTTTAAGGAGATGAGAGTTGAGCCAGCATATGGACGATCGAAGGAAAATACTGGTCGTATCTGTCTTCCTTCTGTTCGAGCTAGGTCTGTCGTTCTATGTCTTCAACTTCACCGCCCGGGAGAGGAGTCCAACTCTTACGTACACCAGCGAGGAGGAGGTGAGCTGCTTTGACATCTCGAACAGGGGGGATTCCCTCGTTATTGGGACGGTGGAGGGGACCGTATCTTACTTCAGAAGGGGCCGGTCGACCCCCCAGTGGGTGTATGAAGGAGGCGTTGGATGCCTCTCTGTCCTGATGTCCGCGAATGGAGACTATGTCCTCTCCATGGACGATAACGACACCATGGCCCTGTTCCGCTCCCTCGGCAGCGGCGTTTACGCCCCGAAGTGGACCTACCATCTGAGCGATGGAGGTATCTCGGGGATCCATATAACGGGGGCGATGCCCACCCTCGTATATATGCTGGCCACGGAAGGCGGGCGCCTCCTCCTCTTCTCCAGCAGAGACGGATTCCTCTGGGAGTATTCCACGGGCACAGGCCATGTCGAGGCTGAGATATCCTTCGACGGGAGGTATGTGGCCGCCGTTGACGCGGATGGGTTGACCTACCTGTTCGACGTAGATGACCCTCAACCGGTCTGGACGGCTTCCACCGGTTTAAGGGACGCGGTCATCTCGTTGTCTCACGCCTCCTGGATGGTTGTGGGCGGAGCCGAGCCCTCTGGGGGCGGGCGTGTCTACTCTCTGTCTTTGGTTGACGGCGTGAGGAGTTGGGATTATCAGGCCGCGTCCCCAGTCGGCTCTGTCTCGATGTCGAGCGATGGCTCAACTGTGGTCATGTACGAAGAGGAGGGGAGGGCGTTCGTCCTCACAGAGGCGATGGGTGAGGTCAGCGGGAGGCAGCTCAAGGTTACCGGCGGGATCACGTCGGTATGGGCCTCCTCCTTCGGCTCATACGCCCTCGCCCTTGGCCCCGATGGACGCCTGTTCTTCATGTACGCCTCCCGCTCGACCCCCCTCTGGAGGTATGATGCCGGGAGTGGCGGGGTGGAGGCTGCGGTCACATCCACGGGGGAGAAGGTCTTCATAGCCGAGGGGAAGAGTGTGGCGGTGATATCCAACGATCCACAGACCGGGTTGATACCTGGCTCGCGTGCGCTCTGGGGAGTTGTGTTCTTCAGCATAGTCGCCGGCTTGACAGCGATCTACAAGGCAAGTCAGCCGGAGTGGCTTGCCCCCATCGCTACAAAGTATCCAAGGATTCTTGTCGGCCTGATCGTTGGAGTTGCTGCGGGGCTTCTCGTGAGAGGCGGGGGCCTAGTAGTCTTCGTCGGCGGTGTTAGCTGCGCTGCGGGTTGCTATTTCGTCTCAGACAAGGAGGGGTTAAACGGTTATCTGCTTGGATTCATGGCGTCGATTGTTGGCTCTTTGATTGCAGCGTTCGTATACGGCCATCTCGTCTGGTTCAGCGGGGTCGAGAGCAACATCGTGGTCCTGACTCTGTCGAGCATTAGTGAGGGGTCTCGGGTCGGTCTCTTCTTCGGGGTGCTCGGTACTGCGGTTGGAGTGGCTTTGATGAAGATGTGGAGCTCGGAGTGAGCTCGTAGGATTTTTCTCTCTCTGATCTCAATCGGGGAAGGCTTGCGCGCGCGATACGCGTGTTCAGTTTCATCCATACCAGAGGATCGCTTAGCTGGGTTCGCTTTATCTACATAGGTTTCTTGGAAAACATAACATGGGTAGACTCACTAAAAGGAGCAAGCGGACCAGAATACAGGACTAAATGAAGAAGATGAGAGACACGTTCAGGGTAGCCCTCAAGAACGACGATCTCCAAGAAGCTTCTGATGAGTTGTGGTCTACCTGGTCCTCTGATATGGCTGCCATGATCTACGCTGACATCTTGCAGGTCATGGATCTTATACTGTTGACTTCCACTCATGATATCTAATGAAACCCATTAGACTTATCATTGGAGACCGTTCCACGTGATCGTTTCTCATTCTCGCTGTATCAGAGTCGTTAGCCGTGATCCGTGTAAGAATCTCTTTGGGTGTTAACTGATCTTCTAAACTCTCACTCACTATTCTGCTCCAGAGAAGTATCTGATTTTTATGAGCCTCGAGTCGCTGCACAGCATTATTTGTAAACCCGAAATGACTATAGCATGCTTTTTCTGGCCTCAGCGAAATCAACTGATCGAGGCTATCCATAGCCTTTTCTGGGTTGAAAGGTGGGGGAGTCGTTGGCGTCACGATACCAAACATAGGGTCGTAGCGTCCACCGGCATCCCCCAAGATCAAAGTTCTATCCTCTGGAACATACAAACACTGATGATGAGAAGAGTGCCCAGGAGTCCAGATCACCTTCATAGTGACACCATTTAGATCGATTTCCTCATTATCTTTCGACTCAATCACCATAGGTACTGGAACGCCTTTGATCTCACCATACTCTGAAACCGCATCTCCGAACAGACTACGCGCACCAGCTTCAAGCTTTCGTGGATCCTTCATGTGGGATGATCCGCGCGGATGGACCAGAAGTCTTGTTTTCGGATATGCCTGCATTAACCGCCAGCTACCAGCTGAATGATCTAAATGGATGTGTGTAGGTGCAATGAACAGTAGATTTTCACCTGAAACCCCGAGTGCACGCAAGGACTTCTCAATATGCGGGATAGACACAGTGGGCCCGGGGTCAACTATGACCGATGTTTCACCTTGGATAAGATAGGTGCCTAGTACACCTAATTTCCCTTGAAAAGGTGCATCGATAAGGACTATGTGTTCGCTGATAGAATCGTAACTCATCATTACTCCCCAGAGTCTTTAGGGGATAAACTAACCGATCAAATAATAGAACCAAATAAGAAAAGATTGCACGGGGTTATACGCACAAGGGTGAGAAAAGTTATATTCACTATACCTTCTTTCGCATCTATGTTATACTTCTCATATGGCTCGTTCTTAGATTCTGAGACCCTTAAGAAACATGCTCAAAATGCGAAATATGTGAAAAGGGCGGTTCTCCCTGATTTCGAGGTCCAGTTCAACTTCTTTTCAGAGACCTACGACGGAGGTGTGACCGGAGTTGAACCAGCTGCTGGAAAGAAAGCTCTAGGTATCCTCTATAACGTCCCTCTTGATGAGATTGAGAAACTGGACATCGTTGAGGGAGTTCCTACAGGAATCTACTATCGTGAGACAGTCACTGTCGTTGACGAAGATGGGAATGAGTACAGGGCGGAGACATATCGAACGACTAACCCTAAAGGGTCATTCACTCCCACTAGGCGTTACCTCGGCCTAATGATCAAGGGCGCCAAGGAGCACGGCCTCAACCCCGACTACATAAAGGAACTGGAGGCCCTCTACGCCACCCTAGAGAAGTGATCAGCACATCTCCCTGACCCGACCAAGCCCGGCCAGTATCCCCGTCACCGTCTCCGGGGGACCCGCCCCCGGCCCCATGATCGTCACAGGCCTCCTCCACCCCACCGGGTAGAACCTCAGCACGTTATCCGACTCCCGGGACCTCGCCATCATGTCATCCATCGCCACCCTCTCGAACCCCACAGAGTACACCTCATTCTCCAAGTCCGCCGTCCCCAGGTACCAGATCACCATCCCTTCCCGGTTCGCGGCTTCCACCCGGGCCCGCATCTTCCGGTCCAGCCCCCCCAGCCCCGTCATGAACTCCTCCACCGACACACCCTTCAGCTCCTCCGGGATTAGGT
>JAUVYU010000048.1 GCA_030602935.1 Candidatus Bathyarchaeota archaeon
CCGAGAGCGGTGGCCGGAGCGAGAGGATGATCGACGAGACCGGTGAGCTAGCCCTGCAGACTCGGCACTTTACCTCTCTGATGGGCGTCGACGAGGGCTCGTACTTGTGGAGGGACTTCGAGGACCGCTACTACGCGGCGACTCAGTACATGCCCAGCTTCTATAATGCCGTCGCGTACGACGGAGCCTGGATGACGGTGAAGTCCATACTTGAGACCAGTTCAATGAAAGCATCTGCCATCGCTGACGTCCTGATAGACGTCTCCAGCCAGCACCACGGCCTCAGCGGCTGGGTTCTGCTGACACCGGAGGGCGACAGGGCTGCACAGGTCTTCGACATCTGGGGCTTCTACGAGAAGCCAGACGGAGAGATCTGGTTCCAGAAATGGGGCATATATGACGGACGTACCATCGAAGTAACATGGGACGACGCCAAACTCATAGCCGCTGGAGTCAACGCACCAAGAATAACAGATTAAACACATAAATCAAATCCTCAATTTTTTTTTAATATACTAAACTAGTCCAAACCCTAAACGTCGCTACCCTGCAGCAGCTCCTACCTGAACTTTATGAAGTTTTACCAATCGAAATTATCTTATATGAAGATATACGTAGCAATCCTGAGGTAACTCTAAATCCGAGGGTTAGACCGGTGAAGTGGGACCTCCGCTCCAAGGTGAGCAGTTCACGAGTGGAGAGCGCATCGAAATCGTGCAAAGCTGAATGAGGTGAGATAGATGAACTTGATGAGAGCGATCGGAGTAGTGATACGAACCCCCTACCCCTGGATGAAGGCCTACGGACCCCATCTATTCGTAGTCAGTCTCGCAGCGGTAATAGCAATGTTCTGGTTACTGTTCAGGGTGGAAACGGCTGCAGGGAGAACGGCTGCGACGAAGTAGAATGTAACACGCCACGATTCTCCCCCACGTACGCAAGCTCGCAAAGCAAATTTATAGATTTTTAGCCTTCCATCCTCCCATAGCTGAAAATATCTCGATAGAGCAATCGCGAGGACTCGCAAAAGCGTTCATCACGCGAGGAAACTATTAAAAACATAGAAGACAAGCCTAGTTCCGGCGATATACTTGAGCGTAGTACTTAATGTGTCCAATGTCACAAAACTCTTCGGAAGCTTCGCAGCAGTCGACGGCATGAACCTGCAGATGAAGGAGGGAGGAGTCTACCTTCTCGTCGGCCCCAACGGATGTGGGAAGACAACCCTCGTAAACTGCATCTCAGGAATCTACACGCCCAATGGCGGGAATATCTTCTACAGGACTGCAGATATCTCTGGAGAGCCAATGTTCAAGATAGCGCAGAGGGGTCTGGTAAGGACTTTCCAGATCGCTGCGCCCTTCCTGAGGCTTACCACTCTCGAGAACATGCTGGTGGCCATCCCCGACAATGCCGGAGAGAACATCGCTCTCTCCCTCTTCAGGCCGACCTGGGCGGACAGCGAGATAAAAGCTGTCAGGAGAGCCTCTGAGCTCCTCAGGGTACTCGGTCTAAGGCACGTCTGGAACATGCCCGCAAACACCCTCAGCGGTGGTGAGCTGAAGCTCCTCGAGATCGGTAGAGCCCTCATGTGCGGAGCGGACACGATCCTCCTAGACGAGCCGGTGGGGAGCATCGACCCGAAGCTCTGCCACCAGATCTTCAACCACGTCCTCAGGCTCAGGGACGAGCTTGGGCTCACATTCCTCGTCATCGAGCACAGGCTTGAGGTCGCAGCCCAGTATGCCGACCACGTCTTCGCAATGGACCGTGGGAGTCTACTCGTAGAGGGCACGGCCGAGGAGGTCTTCGAGGACCCCCGGGTTATCGCGTCATACCTAGGTGAGTAAAATGGCTGACTACATCTTAGAGACGAAGGGCCTGAACGTAGGTTACGGACCCATCCACGTCATATACGACCTCGACTTCAAGGCTCCGGCCGGGGAGGTAACCGTCATCGTAGGTCCCAACGGAGTTGGCAAGACCTCGCTCATGAAGGCGATCATGGGCATGATCACGATGTACTCAGGCCAGATCTTCTTCGAAGGTGAGGACATTACGAAGGTTCCGCCCCACCAACGAACCATGTTGGGCATCGGATACATGCCGCAGACTGGCAATATCTTCAGCAAGCTGAGCGTTGAGGACAACCTCAGGATAGCCTCCTACATCATGGCGGACAAGGACCTTGTCGCAGATAAAAGAGAGATGGTGATGAGCCTCTTCCCGAGGCTCAAGGGCTACCTGAAGAGGAGCGCCGGGACCCTGAGCGGTGGAGAGCGTCAGATGCTAGCGGAGAGCATGGTCCTCATGAGGGACCCCAAGGTGATGCTCGTGGACGAGCCCACAGCGGGCCTGATGCCCAAGCTGGTCACGGACGTCCTCAAGAAGCTTGAGGAGATGGCCGAGGCGACCGGGCTTCCCATCATCATCGTCGAGCAGCGTGCACGCAGGGCGCTTGAGATCGGAGACTACGCCTACCTGATGAGGGGCGGGGTCTTCACATTCGAGGGATCCGCGGAGGAGCTGCTCAACCACCCGCTGCTGAACGAGATGTACCTGGGCGCAGTCGAGGTCCACGACCTGAAGACGATCAGGGAGTAAACCTTTCCTTATCTTTTACTTTTCCTTCAGCCTAGTAGACCCTAGGTATCAGCTTCCAGGGGACCCGCTCCATGTACTCCCGGTAGGCCTTCCCGTACTCCTTCACCAGGAACTCTTCCTCCTTCCTGACGTAGACGAACACGACGGACGAAGAGATACCCGCCAGCATGATGGTGTCCACGAGGGGTGCGAGGAGGAGAACACCGTAGACGAGGGCCAGGAAGCCCGAGTACAGGGGGTGGCGGACCCTGGCGAACGGACCATCTGTCAGCAGCCTGCCCTTGTAGCTCCTCTTCCAGTAGGTGTACCACTTGACGCAGGTGTATGCGCCCACGAGGGCGAGGGCTCCTCCCACCGGCATGGTGACGTAGAGGAAGGATGAGGGCATGCCTGCGGGCTCCTAGTCCCTCACGGGGTAGGAGGCGAGCTCCCGGCTCATGCGGGTCAGTCGCTCACAGCCCTCCTCGGTGCAGACGACGGAGTCCTCCACCCGGACGCCGACCTCGCCGACGATGTAGATGCCGGGCTCGATGGTGAACGTCATGTTTGTCTCGAGCTCCAGCTCGTTGTTCCTGACGATGTACGGGTGCTCGTGGACATCGAGGCCGATGCCATGACCCAGACGGTGGATGAAGTAGTCACCGTAGCCCGCGTCGGAGATGACCTTCCTCGCCACCTCGTCCAGGGCACCACAGGTGACACCGGGCCTGACGGCATCATACGCCGCCTGGTTCGCCTCCTTCACGACCCCGTAGATCTCCCTCTGGCGCTCAGTGGGCTCCCCGTAGAAGACCGTTCTGGTGAGGTCCGAGGCGTAACCATGGATCCTGGTCCCCATGTCGACGAGGATGCCGTCCCCGGGCTTCAGCTCGGCGTCGCCCGTCCGGCCGTGGGGGAGAGCGGCTTTTTCGCCGAATAGGACCGACATGAACTCTCCCTCTCCTCCCTGGCTCCTGAGGCTGGCGGAGATGGTCGCCGCGAGCTCCTTCTCGGTCATGCCCGTGTGGAGCTGCTCGAAGCTGGACTCCAGGGCCCTGTCAGTGATGGCGCAGGCCATCCTCATCCAGTCCAGCTCCTGGTCCGTCTTGACCATACGCCCGTAGGCGAGGTAAGATGTGGCGTCGACGAAGTGGACCCCTGGCAGCATGGCCTGGAGTCTGGTCACCCAGCCCCACGGGGCGTTCTCGGCGAGGCCCACCACTGCCCCCCCGAGGCCCAGGCGCTCCATGTTCTCCGCCATTATCACCACGGGGTCCTCATGCTCCAGCCAGACGTCGACGTCCGTTATCCAAGGCTTCATGCCCCTGAGCTCCTTCTCGAGCTCGTTGACTATGAAGACAGGATCCCCGTCGAAGGGGATCAGGGCGGCGTTGAGGCGCTCGCTCACCCCGATGGGGAACCCGGTGTAGTAACCTATGTCCGTCCCTGGGAAGAGGATGAGGGCCTCCGCGCCCCCCTCCTTCATCCCCTCGATAACCTTGTCCGCTCTCTCCTTATGGAAATCGGTCATTCCGATCGTGATCAACTCCACGCCTGATGTAAAAAGTCTGATCCCAAGTCTGAAATAACGTGGACATGATACCTGCTCTGTGCGCGCGCGCGTGGTTCGGGGACCCCGGGCAATTCGGATCGGTCAAAAGGTCCTTTGAAAACAAAAAATTCCGTCCTTTGAATGAAAGGGAGAAAAATAAAGACTCTTATTTCGTATATTGATCTAGATACCTGTGTACCAAGCGAAAAAGAGGAGATGAGGAGAAATAGCACCGTTACTTAAAAGCGCATTAGCAGGGCGAATAATCCGAAATTATGAACGTGATGACTTCAACATATTCATAATTCACGACACGCCAAGAATCGGTAAGTCGGCTTAATTATCAAAGTCATGATCCAAGTCTTCATGTACTTTTGAGGGATCGATGCGTCAAAGTGGTGGCGCGCGCGGCATGATTTTACGGCTTTCATATTTATTAATACGAATTGAAGAATACGTTAAGTGATCGATGATGAGTGATCATGATAAAGCTACAGACAGACTAGCTCGAAAACTTGGTACAAAACACAGACACGAAGGCGTCGATATTTTAATAGATGGAAAAGCTATCGAAGTGGCTGTAAGTGATGAGGATATTAACTCATCTGTTAAACAGTTGAATCGTTCACGAGCTGATAAGAAGTACATGGCTGTTCCTAGTAAAAAAGTTAAACAAGCAAGAGAAGTTCTAGAAGGAACAGGAATCGGCGTCATGGATCTTAATGGTAATATCAAGAAAAAACCCAGAAAGAAGAAGTAGAAAAAATACGCGTGGGCATTCGATTTTTTTACCTACGTGTTTGATAGATTATATCAGATGTTTTTTATTTCGCGCGCGCGCGTACTGCCAATGCAATGCGCGAGAATATTATTACCATCCAATTTCATCTAGGATTAATCTATCTGATTCCCAAGTCCATTTTCTAAAATTAAACAGAATATCCATTCCCAATAAACTAAAACAGTCTCTAGGTGGCTCAGGTTCAGAATCTATTATTTTAGATATTGGTGGCATGATATCGATATTATCGTAATGTATCTGATATTCCATGGGAGTACTATCTACAACACCTACTTCAGCAGTTAAAAATATGTCCACATTTGTCAGAACACGTGAACGCATGATACCTGAAGCAGTTATGACGGCTTGATCCTTTTCAGGTAATTTTTCCCAATCAATACTTAAACGTTGGACATCATCTTGAAGTATCGTAGTCTCGGTACAACCAGTATCAATCAAGAATATTATTGGTACTCGTGTTGGGATGTGTTGGAGTTTAATAGTGCCCTGTATATAGGCTTGCTTCCATTCTGGACGTACTCGTGCAACGAGTCGCATGAATGATTTCCTCTTTTCAAAAAAGTAGAGATATCTTTTCGTCTGTGAGATAATCTATGATATATTCGGCAATATCCCCGCCCGATTCAAGGATCTTTCCTAACATTTCTTCGATGTTATCAGCGAAAAAGATGACATTCTCATTCTTAACTGCAATGTATTTACGGTTATATTTACTCTGAAGAGCTAGGCGATTGTCTTGGATCCAATTAAAATCGTGTGTATATCTGTTTAGTTTATCTACTAGATCTTTATCTTTGATCCTTCTTTTAACTAACACAGACATAATTATCTTGCCTTCGCTTGATATATTTCATCAACCTTATTTTTAAGCATTTTATCATGAAACTTAGCCCTATGGAGTAGTTGGTGCATACTAACAAGGGTATAAAGCTCGTAGTTTATAAACGCGAAGTACATCAAAACTTGATCATCAATACTCATACAAAGGATAATACAAAAAGATGTTAAAATAAACATTCCGTAATAGATGATAGTAAGGAGATTAGTGAAATTATGTAGCTTTGCGCACGTGCTTAGGAGCACGCGCGATGGCTAAGAAGGTGGAAATCAGGACCGGACAATGTGTTTGTGCAAACAACATGTTAGAACCGATCCTGATCTCCAATCAATATGAAAACTTCATTTAAGTTATAACATTTCAGGAGATAGAATACATTTGTGCAAACAACATGGTTCAGAGTGAAATATCAGTCTCGCGTGCGCACGTGACGGATAATGAGATATTCGGACCGGATGAGCCAACCCGGACCCGAACGAATGGAAGACCCAAGGTCAACCGTGACCTTGCAAGGCGACTTTTTGAAGCCGATAAGTATTCGACTACACAGATTGCAAAGCAATTGAAGTGTAGTGTTTACACGGTTAG
>JAUVYU010000028.1 GCA_030602935.1 Candidatus Bathyarchaeota archaeon
TGATCGTCTCTCATGCTGAAGGAAAAAGGCGATACTTAATGATTACCGATAAGGGGAGACAAGTACTCTCAGCGATGAGAGACGATCAAACCTTTCTCCTCCAAGTCAGAGAGATGTTGGTAGATGGCCCCCAGGGTCATCTTCTTCCCCATGCCCTTCCAGAGTTCGTAGCCGTACGTCTTGCTTCTGGAGATATTCTTGAGGAGGTGCTCCTTGGTGGCCAGCTTCGATCCGAGGCCTGGGGACCTCCGCCTGCTGCTGAGGCTCTGGAAAATATCGTTTGTCTTTAGACCGCTGCTCGTTATCAGGCTAATTATGGAGTCTTTCGGGTCGATAATCCCCTCATCACGGAGCCTGGGCAGGCATGCGACGGCTGCAGCGCTTGCAGGCTCCGCGAATATGCCCTCGAGGCGGGCTATCTCTTTCCCGTACCTGAGCATCTCGTCGTCAGTCACGGTCACGGAGATGCCGTCGGACTCCTTCAAGGCCTCTAATGCGGCCGAGCCGTACCTGGGCTCGGAGTAAAAGATTGCCTTCGCCACTGTTTCAGCAGCCTCAAGCTTCGAGGGTTCCACATCTCCTTGGCTGAACGCGTCTGTGATTGGAGAGCATCCCTCTGCTTGGACACCTATGAGCCTTGGCATTTTCGTCAACGTGCCCATCTCCTCGAGCTCTTTGAAACCCTTCCAGACTGCATGGAATGTCTGACCGCTGCCCATGGCGACGACGACCCAGTCAGGGGGATCTCCCTGCTCAGCCAGCTCGTACGAGATGGTTTTCAGTGCCTCCGTTGATAGAGGGTTTAGCTCCGTCGTGGCCTGATACCACCCGGTCCTTTCCACGAGGCCTACTGTCTGAGATATGGCATGCTCTATGTTGTCCCCTGCCGTGTCTACCTCGGCGTCGTAGGCGATCATCTGAGCTAATTTGCCTATATCCATGTTTGACGGGACGATGAGATGGCAGGTCAAGCCTTCTTTTGCGGAGTAGGCTGCGAGGGATGCGCCGTGGTTGCCGCTAGTTGCGCTGACCAGCGTGTCGAATCCTCTGCCCACTGCGTCGCTTACTATCAGGGAGGCAGAGCGATCTTTGAAGGAGCTGGTCGGGTTCCTTGTCTCGTCTTTGAGCTTAAGGTTCTCTAGCTCTAGGTCCGATCCGAGTCTCTCAGAAACCCAGAGAGGTGTGCCCCCCTCTCCAAGGCTCACAGCTTCTTTCACGGGGGGGAGGACGGGGCGGTACCTCCAGAAGGAGATGGGCCCCTCAAACTTCACCTCCTTCAAGTATTCGGGATCGAACGAGTACTCCAGTACTCCACCGCATTTTGAGCAGGTATATCCTGGCCGCTCCTGCTCAGCTTCTTGTCCACATGAGCGGCATGATAGCTTGAAGCTAGACCCCATCGCCGGGTATATGGTGGAGAACAGGCGTTTAAGTGTTAAATGTTATCCGTCATTCTTTTAAAGTCCGTTCCAGAATGAGGCTTCATAACTGAGGGAACGAGAGTGAAGATTAAGGGTCTACGCCCAGGGATGGAGGGAGTGGATCTTGAGGTGAGTATTCTGCGACTTGAAGAGCAGAGGGAGGTCACCGCCCACTCAGGGATTACCCATGTCATCGTGGAGGGGGAGGTTGAGGATGACTCCGGAAGCATCAGGCTCACCGTCTGGAATGAAAGCATCGAGCAACTGATGAATGTTAACCTAGGCAACAGGTTAGAGCTCAAGAACTGTTTCATAACCTCGTTTAAAGGGGTCTTGAGCGTGAACGTTGGTCGGGACTCTAAAGTACTGCAGCTTGATGAATAAATGCCCTTTAATTGAACAAAGAATGGACTATATGCAAATCCACTGGTTTAGACCACATTTTCGAAGCGAAGAAGGTCTACCTCAGCAACGTCATAATTGACCTCAATGAGTTGAGAAGTGATCTAAGTAACGATGGTATCACCTCGCTCAACAATTAATTGCAGAGCTGAATGATGTAAAGTTCTAATCGGAGTCTGTGGTAGTCCTAGGTATCCTCTGTGGAGGATTTTTCGGGTCTATGCATACGTAGGAGATGTTGTTCCCTCGGATGAAGACATCGCCGTAGCTAGCCACCAGCCCATGCTGGTTGTACTCCTTCGCTCCCTTCAGCATCATGTTCATGTAGCCGTCGGCCCTGGTCATCCGTCCCCAGTACTCGCCTCGGTTCTTCAATGTAACCGTCACGTTATTTCCTACACTTTTAATGAGGACATTCAATGGCTTCTTTCTAGGTTCCAAATCATATCACCTTATGTAAGGTTCAACTACTTAGCCCATCAAATAGATATAAAAAGTTTCTGAAATTAAGAACATCATAAATAAATTACATTCAGAATATCTTTAAGGATAAGATAGCTATTGTGTCTGAAAGTTTTTCGTCATTTATAAAATTCATAATCATGAATCCCGCTGATTCGATTATATGTCTGAAAGCCTCCTCTGAGAAGGCCTTCTTCAATGCTGTAACGACCACTCGGGTACCCTTATGACCAACGCGGGATATCTCTTCTAGGGCTCTAGCCTTGTTTGGTGTGTTCTGTAAGAGAGTGATCGCGAAGACCCTGCCGAACACATGATCTCGCAGGGGTAGGTTCTCGGCATCTCCCTGTATCAAATGCTTGTCGTACTTATCCCGGATACGCGTTAGAGCCTTCGATAGCAAACTTGAGGAGATATCCAGCCCGATAGTGGTTGTACTCAGATATTCAAGCAGAAGACCGGTTCCACATCCGTTGTCCAGGATGATTTCGTGTTGTTTAACCTCCACCTCAGCGAGTATGGTTTCGTATTTTTCCCTCTGCTCCGCCCCATACCTGAGGTCATACAGTCTGCCGCCGAGGTTATCGTAGGAATCCCTGATCTCTCGCTTGGTTGCGGCCATCAGATTAGATGAGCCCACCCCATTTATCCCTCTTTTGTCTCTAATACAGGAGACAAAGCATGACTTGTGGGGGCAATACAGCACATGGACATAAAACATGCCCCTTGCTCAGATGACTGTTTTTATCTGAAGGGGCAGAGGAAAATAATAATGTTAAATATGGAGATATTAGTTGGGCGTCATTAACATAATTATGTTAATCGAAAGGGCGGATCTTCTAGGCCTTATAGATAATGTACCTTCGAACTTTGGGACGCGATTCACATCCATACACTCTAGGAGGGGGTAAAGGTCGTCTTCACTCAACATTTCAAAAGAATTACCTTGATCTAGCTCGTTAGATCAGACCCAAGTCGCCTTAGTAAGAGAATAAGGGCTCAGGCCCAACGATGAAGGTTCGCCTTTAGGCCTCAGACCCACTTAGTTTAATTTTTTGTCTCATAGTGACAAGACAAAAGCCCTCATTTTCAGGGTAATTCTACTCGTATCTGAAAATAAAGAGAAAATTATTTTCACAGAAGAGGGATCCCGAAGGATAGCGTCGAGCATTATTGTTTAAAAAGGGGGTCGATCCCTCATTCTCTATGGACTCCGTCTCTTTACTTCGTGATAAAAAGCGTGAGGAATATGGGGGCCTCTCGACGAGGCGCAGGAGCTCGAAGGTCCTCGATGGGATAGAACGCTCAGTGCACCGCTCACTGTACAAAGGCGTGGGGCTTACAGACGAGGACCTGAAGAAGCCTCTGATCGCCATAGTGAACTCTTGGAACGAGATCGTGCCCGGCCACATCCACCTCGACAAGCTGGCTTATCAGGTCAAGAAGGGCGTCTCCCAGGCCGGGGGTACGCCCCTTGAGTTTAACACCATCGGCGTCTGCGACGGCATAGCCATGGGCCACGAGGGGATGAGGATGAGCCTTCCCAGCAGGGAGCTCATCGCCGACTCGGTGGAGATCATGATAGAGTCCCACGGCTTCGACGCCATGGTCTGCCTGACGACATGTGACAAGATCGATCCCGGGATGATGATGGCCGCGGCCCGCCTTGACATACCCACGATCTTCTGCCTGGGCGGCCCAATGGAGCCCGGCTTCCCGGCCTGGGGGAAGTTCAAGGACCAGACGATAACAGTCCAGGAGCTATTCATGGTCCCGAGCCTGGTCAAGTCGGGGGAGATAAGCGTCGAGGAGGCGGCCTACCTGGAGGACATCTGCTGCGGGAGCGCCGGAGCATGCGCCGGGATGTTCACGGCGAACTCGATGCAGTGCCTCATGGAGGCCATAGGGATGACCCTGCCGTACATGGCGACGGCTCCATCCGTCGGTGCGACGAGGATGCGAATGGCCTTGGAGACAGGCCGGCAGATAATGACCCTACTCGAGCTCGGGCTTACACCCAGCAGCATCATGACCGAGAAGGCGTTCCTGAACGCGATCGCGATGGATATGGCCCTGGGAGGCTCCACCAACACGGTGCTGCACCTCACAGCCATCGCATATGAGCTGGAGTTCGAGCTCGACCTGGGGCTGTTCGACGAGATCAGCCGAAAGACGCCGCACCTATGCAACATGGCGCCGGCTGGTCCATGGAAGATCAACGACCTGCATGACGCAGGGGGTATCCCAGCGGTGCAGAAGACCATAAGGGACCTCATTAACACGGACGTCATCACTGCGGCGGGGGTCTCTCTTGGTGAGAGCCTCGCTGATATCGAGGTCTACAACCGAGAAGTGATCCGCCCTCTGACGAACCCTATCCATAAAGAGGGAGGCATAGCCGTCCTCAAAGGGAGCTTGGCGCCGGACGCCTGCGTGGCCAAGATCGCCGCTATGAGCCCCAAGATGATGAACGTCGTCGGAACCGCAAAGGTCTACGACAGGGAGGAGGACGCAGTTGAGGCCCTCCACCGTGGTGAGATAGGACCCGGGAGCATCATCGTCATCAGGTACGAGGGGCCGAAGGGAGGACCCGGCATGAGGGAGATGCTCACCGCCACGAGCGCCGTCGTCGGCTACGGACTGGAGGAGGAGGTGGCCCTGATAACGGACGGCAGATTCTCTGGAGCCACGAGGGGCCCGTGTATAGGGCACATATCCCCTGAGGCGTCAGCGGGAGGACCCATAGCGTTGGTGGAGGACGGAGACAAGATTATCATCGATGTCCCCAACAGGAGGCTCGACCTAGATATCAGTGAAGACGAGATGGAAAAGCGCAGGAAGGCCTGGACCCCACCGGAGCCGAAGGTGAAAAAGGGGTACCTCGCGAGATATGCGTACCTGGTTTCTTCAGCTGACAAAGGCGCGGTCTTCAAGAGGGTATAACCCCCCTTTCTAGTACGCTCATCTAATTTTACAGCGAAAAAGGTCTAGCTCGACAAGTTCGAAATTGTAGAGAGAATAGGGACGATACAGGAGGTTTCGAGGAAAAAGTGGTTATGGTTAGCCGGGCAGTCGATGACCCTTTTCAGTCAGATGAACTTCCCGGTCTCCAGGCTTGAGGCCAAGAGTAACTAGCACGCGTGTCAAGAATCCGCCGCCTTTGCGCTTTTTGACATCGATTAGACCCTGTTCAATTAGCGCTGACAACGCATAATCTAACTCTGCGTCCTCAGGGATCAGTTTCTTCAAGAGTTCGTTCCTCTGCATTATCCCGCTGGATCGTCGAAGTTCAGATAGGAGAAGGCTCTGGAGGTATGATGCTTGGAGGGAACCATCATCCTGTGAGGGTGCAGCTGTATCGGTCACGGCGCGATCATCAACGCTTAAATTATTGTTGTACTGCTCACCGCCTATAGTTCCCGATATCAGCTCCCTGAGGTCCTCAGAGACGTTCAACCCTTTCTCGGATAGGCTCCACTTGTCGAAGGTGTATTTATCGTCGTAAACTAACGTGGTGGGCTTACCCCGTTCTTGCTCCTTCGTTATCAGGTCTGCTTCCTGAAGGGAGCGCAGCCACGCGTTTATCTCCTTCTTTGAGAGGTCTATTCCTATTTCGTCTAGGTGAGTCTGGATGTCCAGCGTTGTCAGGTGTTCCTTCTCCTTCTCTACGATGAATATGTTGAACAAAGTCCTGGCATTCCGACTCCTGAAAGGTTTGTATGCCCTCTCAAACAGTTGATCGAAGAGTTTCTGGTCTAGTCCTTGCATATTTACGCATTCCTCCTAGCTCAAATGACTCCATTTCTATATTCAGATATTTCCTGAATATTAAATTTTGCCTATCTCCGATATAAAAATCCTCAGGAAGGCTTCAATCTTTGGATAGAATCTCCCTAAGATTCCTCAACATGTCCTCTGTCATAGTTGCGAGATCGAATCTGGGCTCCCAGCCCCACTCCATCCGAGCTGACGAGTCATCTATCGTCTTCGGCCAGGAATCCGCTATCGCCTGCCTGTGATCATGTTCATAGGAAATCACAAAGTCGGGGATGTGCTTCTTGATCTCCTCAGCCAGCTCAGCGGGGGAGAAACTGATCGCCGCCACGTTATAGTCTCCGTGATGCCTCAGCCTGGAGACGTCCGCGTCCATCAGATCTAGGGTGCACTTGATGCAGTCTGGCATGTACATCATCGGGAGGGTGGAGTCCTCCTTGAGGAAGCAGGTATACTCGCCTTTCTTGATCGCCTCGTGGAAGATCTCGACCGCGTAGTCGGTCGTCCCGCCCCCGGGTGGGGTCTTGTAGCTGATTATCCCGGGATACCGTACGCCCCTCACGTCGAGGCCGAACTTCTCGAAATAGTAGTTAGATAGGAGCTCTCCGGATACCTTGGTCAATCCGTACATGGTCCTCGGCTTCAGTATAGTGTCCTGTGGAGTCCTGTCCCGGGGGGTCTCCGGGCCGAACGCGGCGATGGAGCTGGGCACGAAAACCCGGTCAAGGCCGTTCTCCCTGGCTACTTCGAGGACGTTGTAGGTGCCGTTGACGTTGACATCCCAGGCCAGCCACGGGTTTTCCTCGCCAGCAACTGACAGGATAGCAGCCATATGGTAGATGGTGTCTATGCCGTATTCCTTGACCACTCCCTCAACATTGTCCTTCTTGGTTACATCGATCTTCTCCAAGGGCCCCGAGCCCAGGTCACCACGAGGGGGTCTGCGGTGGATCCCGATGACGACGTTCTCGCCGCCGTACATCCTCTGGAGCTCTGGGACCAGCTCGGACCCTATCTGACCAGTGGCGCCTGTGACCAGAATCCTGCGTCCATGAGTTGGCACGGTCACATCGTTTGTGTTTAGACGTAGTAGAATAAGAAACTACGCTTTTTTCTCCAAAAAAGGTAAAAGGGTCAGGCAGGGTGAATTAATTGTGAATTTGGTATGAGGGATCCAACTAGGTTCCTGAAGGAAGAGTACGACGACCTGGTGGACAAGGCACTTGACTGGAAGCTGAAGACACTAACCGGTCCAAGTGAGCCTGTGTCGGTCGTCGACGGGAAGAAGGTCATCGTCCTCTGCTCAAACAACTACCTCGGGCTCACCACCCACCCTAAGTTAAAGGAGGCAGCTCTCCAGGCGATAGGCAGCCACGGCGTCGGCTCTGGTGCGGTTAGGCCGATATCCGGGAATATAAATCTCCATGTCGAGCTGGAGAGGAGGCTGGCGAGGTTCAAGGGGGCGGAGGC
>JAUVYU010000098.1 GCA_030602935.1 Candidatus Bathyarchaeota archaeon
GATCAGCCTCTTTTCTACTGGCTGTTGGAACAAGGATTCCTCAAGAAGTTAGACCACAACGACACAGGGAGAGCCTACGCATATCGCGGGCCACGGCGTAGCGTTAAAGGCATATTCAGAATCACCACTAAAGGCAGAGACGCACGAAAGGCCTACGAGGCACTGTTTGACATCATGGGGCTGTCTGATGAAGTAAGATTGAGGTTTCCAGAAGAGATGGCATCAGTAAAGACACGGCCCTTTTCGGGGCAGAAGGTTAGGATGTGAGTTGATGCGGACCAAAGAAGCCTCTACCAGAAGAACACGCTTGAAAGGTATATCAATTAAGAATCCTATGGGGTGAAGAGGAATGGTAAAATGGGTATTTCAATAATAAAAATCGACTTTAACACTCTAAAACCAGAGGACGTTTTTGAATGGCTTGAGCAGTTTGGCTTCAAAAGATACGGGGTTCGATATTACGTTGATCCCTCAAAAAGGGATGACCCCCGCTATCCCGCAGAACTGGATGAAAGTCCTGTGGGGTTTTACACAAAACTTTCTGTTACGGATAACTGCTATGATAAGACTATGTTCATAATCGACGTTGATACTTTTAAGAAAATTAAAAACTCTTTTGAAAAACACTTCAAGGAGACCCTTAGAGAGCCTGGAGACCGAGGCAGGGTTAAATAGAACTTGGAAGGAGAGGGGATTAGGAACGCGTGGCCGAGTCGGGACGGTGAAGGGGGGGCCCCTCCGCACCGGACCGCATCTCCTTAATCACGATACGCAAAAGAAAAGATGGGCTATGACGGGGAGGCCGACAAGACCCTCCCCCGAGCCAGTTATGTGTTGCACGTTTAATTAAAAGGAGCCTGAAATAGGCTTTATTCCTGAGCGATCGCTTTTTGTTGCATGGATAATTCAGGTGGGGCGAGGCAGGTAAGAACATCAGATCGGGCGATTCAACGGCCTCTCCCACCCCGCCCCATTAAGGGACTGGAGGAGAGTTATTTAGCTCAATCGAGAGGCCCTAGAGGATGTCCTGCTCCGCCCAGATCAGCTTCACGGTGAAGATCCCCACCGCCGCAGGAACCACCCAATCAAGAGTCAATTCCATTGTTTCTTGGTCGTAGTGTTCGGCGTCGAAGACCTGCCCCGTGATGACCTTCGTGCTGTCGATCTCCAAGTCCGCCTCGAAGTAGGCGGGCAGGGGGGCCTCGGTCTCGTCCTTGACGGTGGCGGTGTAGGTAATATCGTCGCTCTCGTATCCCGAGACCTCGCTAAGGGCCTCCGCGGTTACGACGACGATTACTATCTCAGCTACCCTCCTCGATAGGATCTTCGCCTCCAGAACCATGAAGGCGGCCATGCTTGAGACCAGGAGGATGAATCTTATCAGGCAGATCATCTAATCCACGTGGACTCTCAACAGGATCTTCGCCTCTAGTAGTGTGCAGGCGGCCATGATGGAGGCCCGGGGGATAAAGGCGCTGAATAAAACCAGCAACCTCGAAGAAGGGCACAGGATCGTCGCCGCCAGGAGCATGGAGGCGGCCATGATGGAGGCCATTAGGGCAAGCGCAAGGGGGCAACTCACCTACGTCTATGTTGACTCCTTTCGACACGCCCCCCCGGTATCGAGTGGGGCTTTCCATACGTGGCTCTCAGCCTAGATTAGCTGCTCCGCCCAGACCAGCTTCACGGTGAAGGTCCCCACCGCCGCGGGAACCGTGAACACCAGAGTTAGCAAACTAGTTGCTTGATCATAGACAGCGACATCAAAGGCCTGAGCTGTAACGACCTTCGTGCTGTCTATCTCAAGATCCACTACGAAGGCTGCGGGTAGGGGACCCTCGCTTTCGTCCTTGACGGTGGCGGTGTAGGTTATGCTGTCGCCCTCATATCCCGAGGCCGCGCTAAGGGCCTCGGCGGTTACGACGACGCTTTTCGTCTCGCCGGTCTCGAAGGGCGTTCCAGTTGACTGGCCGGCCACATACTTATCGGGAACTGCCATTCTGAAACCTCATTCACTTGATGAGATTTAAGTCATCCCTCGCACGTGCAAGTCAAGGGGACCCTTGGAGAAGATCTTATATCCCATAGAAACCTAGGGTCTAACTGATCGGTATGTCATTAGAGGAGAGGAAGGAACAAATGCGCCGGGAGGAAGAGAGAGCGGCCCAGGCTGAGGCCGAGCCCGAGGCTGAGGAAGAGGCCCCCGAGGAGGCCGAGGTCGAGGAGCCCGAAGCCAAGGAAGAGGCCGAGCCCGAGACCGTTGAACCTGAGGCCGAGGCCCCCAAGGAAGGAACCGAGGAAGAGACTCCCGAGGAAGCTGCGCAACCAGTAGGAGAAGAGACCGACACCAAAGAGAAGCCCGAGTGAGGGCCCCCCCTTTTTTATTTCACCTTTTTAGCACGCCTCACCCTCAGCGACGTGTAGATGCCCCAGCTAAAATGCCCCTCAGAGCACGCCCTATCCCGGACAGTCATCACGGTAGGCATGTTCCTGGTCTCGGGTCTTGTGTCTGAGTCCTGGTAATCCGTGAAGTCCAGGACCACGGCCTCCTCCGGGCTGCCCTTCGGCCACACCCTATATTCGAGAGGGGTCCCCGGAACCCTCACAGGTTGAGTCTCCTGGGATCCTGACGCCGCTCCAGCTCCTCAGCCTTGGAGATGAGACGGTTCCCGATGAACCTCAGCTCGGGGGCCGTGAGCCCGCCGGGGCAGAGAAAGGCTACATCCTCCTTGGACCTTATCGAGCCGGCCCTATCGACGCTGAAGACACTAATCCCCATGATGAAGACCCAGGCCTTTATCTTCCCCTCCCGGACCTTCTTGCAGAAGCGGGTAAGGATCTCCTCCGGCGTCTCGTCCGCGTCCACCCTCCCTACCACCCTCTCGACGAGACGCTTGACTACCCTCACCACGAAACTCATTTCACAGCCCTCTCCTCATCAGCGTAATCCCAGATCGGGCAGCCGCACCTCGGACAGTGGAAGGGGAACTGTTCGGGACCCATAAAGGTGTTACTCCACCAGTCGCAGGCTGGACACTCAAGCCTCCGAGCGCGCACATCTAGCCGCCTCCT
Source organism: Candidatus Bathyarchaeota archaeon (assembly GCA_030602935.1). Classification (GTDB taxonomy): domain Archaea; phylum Thermoproteota; class Bathyarchaeia; order TCS64; family TCS64; genus BS750m-G28. The sequence goes on from JAUVYU010000098.1 coordinate 3,073, forward strand.
CAGAGGTTTTCCCGCTTCTTCTCCTCAAGCCTCTCAAGCTGCCGGCGATGATAATCTATCGCAGCGTCGACCCTAGGCTGGTTCAGAGCCCCTACAACCCTCCTGCCCGTATCCAGGAGGATGCTGAACCCCGTGTTGACGTTCGACACTATCTGCTCCACTTCGTCTATGCCCTTGCCTAGCTCCTGGAGGAACATACTCGCAGCGGTCCACGTCTTGAAGCCGCTATACTCAATGAGCTTACGGACCTTGACCTCCTTCTCCTCGTCCCTCGACATAGGCCTCACATCCTCAACTATCCCTGACGGGATTTAGGCTTTACCTCCTTCGCGCGCGAAGCGTCGCTTCAGAGCGTCGAAGAAGCCCAGCTTCCTCTCCTCCGGCGTTTCAATCATCTCGTAGATCATCTTCTGCCCCTCAAGAAGTAGCTTCAGTATCGAATGAACGTCCCTCAGGTTCTCGTTCAACATGTAGGTCTTGATCTTGCGTCCGCAGTGGGCGCAGGTCGCCTCCACGGGGAGGAGCATGGGGAGATCCTTGATGCGCTGCTTCCACACGACTCTCAACATGAAGAGCTTTCGCTTGCAGGCAGGGTTCGGACACTGCATCAGGAGACCTCTTCCTGGCGGGCGTCCTCCTTGAGCTCGTAATAGATCTCGGTGAGACGGGAATCGTATGTTGTTTTCCACCAATACGGGTAGGCGCGACCGATCTTTCTGGTCTTGAACCTCTTGTAGAGCATAAAGCAGGCCTCAATCTCGTCCGCCTCCTCCCTGAGCTCGGGGCCGAGGGGCCGCTTGGCGTCGAGGTCCTTGACAAGTCCGAGGAGGTGGGCCCTCAGGGCGCGGATGATGATGATCCTCTGCTCGGGGGTTATCTTGGGCTTATAAATCGACGACGCGCTCATGCTGAATCTAAGGGGACCCTTGTTCTTAAAAGCGCTTTTATCCACTCATAAATAAAAAAGAGGAGAGAACCCTAAACCGCGCGCGCGCACCAGATTAGGGGAGGCTATGAAGATTTAAACATGGGGTGTCCTCAGCCTGCCTCATACCCGCGCGCGCTCATCTACGTTCCCGTCTTATTGCTCAGCTGTGTATGTAATCAAGACACTTTCAATGTATATTCTCCCATCATAGGTGTCGTCGGCCTCCATGCCCTTTCTTTGAACCTGGACATAAATCCAGTCTCCTATAGCAAGATCCGTAAAAGAAAACCCACAGTCTTGAGCATATTTCTTTCCTAAAACCGTTACGTCAAGAATTTGGTCGCCTGGAGCCTCTGAGTGGATGTCGTAGGCTTCTCCCACCGCAGAGTAAATCAATCGAGTTCTCATACGCCAGTCCTGTCCTACAGTGTCTTCTTTCCCCATCCAGATGACCTTGCAATCTATAAATGACACAAATTTGTCTGGAACCTTTCCCCTAAGATAGCATATTCCCGTAGCGCTTGACTCAAAG
>JAUVYU010000053.1 GCA_030602935.1 Candidatus Bathyarchaeota archaeon
GAGCGGATTTCACGACGTTCCAAAAATCAACAGCTTTCGAAGCCTCTCTAAATGCATCGTCAAGTGATTTGGTTAATGTCAAACGTGATTGTAATCCTAATTTCGGAATAAGCAATACACTTTGGAATTCTTCTTCATCTGCATCGACATTTTGATATGTCCATGAGGCGTGATGAGAGATACCACCACGTAATTGTTGGTTTCTTCTTTCAAGTAACTGTTCTATTGTGTTTAAATTCGCTTTAGCAATTCTATTATGTGCACGTACCAATATTTCATTTATAATCATTATTTCATGTGGAGCATGAATACTTTTAGGAACCCGAATAAAAATGACTGCTTTATCATTTGAATTGAATACACAGACCCTTACTTCAGGTACAAGTGGAGGATTTATCCTACTTAGACATTTGTTTATTATTTTTTCTTCAAGGCCTTCTTCTAACGTTATACCTGGAATATCTTTTGGAATATTTGTTTTTTTATCGGCCTCAACTCCGACAAAGATAATGCCTCCTAATGTGTTTCCGAGTGCACATATTGATTTTTCTAGTTTGATCCCGTCAGGAAAACTAACTTTATATTCTATTTTTTGACCTTCAGGAATCTTTTGGTCACAAAATTTCTGAATGATGTCATAAGTAATATTATTTAGTTCCATAGTAAAAATCGAAGATAACAATTTCTTAGAAAGACTACGTTTCCAGTACGCTTTATCATTTTCGCACTACGCTTGGTGTGATTATATGGTTGTGCGAAGGGATTTCAGATGTTAATGGATTCTCCCGTTAATATTATATACCTTGATATGAGGAAGACTATGACGATAGCTATACTTGCTATCTTGACTATATTTTCTATCACACCGCCTTGACTACTAGCCCACGTATTAGCAGCTCCAAGAATAATCACTAAGACAAAAGTTACGATGATAATTATCCAGGGATCCAAGCTTCCACCGTAAGTTTAAATCTATGATAACCTAAATACCTTTCTCAGTCCCTCACAAAATAAATTTTTTTTAATCCCTTTTTTTCAACGTAAGGACAATCTTTAATCTCTCTTCTGAAAGTGGGAACAGATCCCAGCGTCCGACTTCCTGGCCCGTCATGAACTTTATGTGCTTCCCTATCTCGTCCATCACGTGGTCCGTGAAGTGGTCCATGGTTACCTCGGCGAGGAAGCCCGTCTCACCGCTGCTGACCTCCACGCTATGAGTGTCATTGTACACTGCGAGGGCGGTCTCGATGGCCATCCTGATCTCGTGGGATAGGGTCATTTAGCTAGGGTACGGGTTCCAGCGCCGCCCATAAATCTTTTCGTTATCACCCGATTTGTGAGCATCCTGCGTATACAACGGGTTTGGAAGGAATGGATGTGTAAGAAAAGGGAAAAAGGAAGGAAAGTAGGGGTTCCCTACTTCTGGTACTTCTTGACGAACCGCTCAACGCGGTCCATCGCAGCCTCGAAGCAGGTGTCGGGTTCGTTCTTGAACCAGCCTGGCATCTTCTGTGTAGAGAGGGGCCTGATCATCGAGAGGCGGACGTGGCCTTCGGCTGCCCCGGGTCCGTAGCCGGCTCCGGAGACGATCCTTACTGCCTCCTCTTCCGCCAGCTTCAGGACGAAATCGTTGGAGCTCAGTGTGGTTCCAGTAATGTCGGGGAACAGGTAGAACGCGCCTTCAGGCTTCTTGCAGGAGACTCCCGGCATCTCGTTCAGCCTCTTCACGCCGTAATCGATGCGCTCCTCGTACTCCTTCTTTATGGCCACAACGTACTCGTAGCCATCGGTCATCGCCTTGACGGCGCCCAGCTGGATCGGCCAGGAGACGGCGCTCCCGGGGGCTCTCCCCACGTACGGGGCCATCTCGGGTCCCGAGACGATCCAGCCCGTCCTCATGCCGGCCCAAGAGTACATCTTAGTGAACGCCATGCAGACAATGGTCCTGTTCTCCATCCCCGGGTAGGTGATGAGGGCCTCATGCTTCGTCCCGTCCCAGCAGAACTCCGAGTACGTCTCATCGGAGACCACAACGAAGTCGTGGTCGACGGCTAGGTCAGCGATCCCCTTCAGCTCCTCCTTGGTGAAGACCGCCCCAGACGGGTTGCCTGGGTTATCTATATAGAGGGACTTCGTCTTGGGGGAGATGGCCTCCTTGAGGGCCTCCAGATCTGGACGGAACTGGCCATCGGTCTTCTTCATATCTGCGTAGACCGTCTTGACGCCGAAGAACCCGAGGGGCCTCCTGCCGCCTCCGTAGGCAGGATCAAAGGTGATCCCCTCCTCCCCTGAGTTCAGGATGGCCGCGTAGGCCTGGAACAGGCTCTGTGACCCTCCGCCGGTGATGGCTATCTGACCCGGCTGGGCCTCGTACCCGTACTTCGAGTAGTACTTCACCAAAGCGTCTCTGAGGGTGGGCTCCCCCCCGAAACAGTAGTGGGTCTTACCCTCACAGATGGCGTCGTACACGGTTTTGGCTATGTAATCAGGCAGAAGGAAGTTGGGGTCACCAGCTGCTAGGCTTATCGTTCCCGGAGCGGCCGCGACCCTGCGCCTCGTAGCAGAGCGCCGTATTTCACCTGTCAGTTCCTTCCGAACAAGCTTTTCGATTGACATCCTTAGGGGGTGCGGTATGTCACATAAAACAGTTTTCCATCAGGTATTGTTCTGAAAAGGAAAATGACGCCCCTATGATCGATTTTTCATGACATCTTCCTGGGGGAAAGTCATCGGATGGGGCTCGAAAAGCGGCTTAAAGTCAAACCCTTTCGTCCATCTGGGTTTCAATACCGTTCTAACTGGGAATTATGGCGCCGGGAATGGGATTCGAACCCATGCTCTCCAGGGAGAACCAGTTTTCAAGACTGGCGCCGTGTCCAGGCTTGGCTACCCCGGCTCAAAGAAACAGGACGTTCCCCGGGTAAATGTTTATCGCACAGCCTGTATTTTTTCACTTTTTTCGACCTAAAATTACATTAAAAAATGAATAAAGGAAAGGACTTCATCATTTAACAAGTATTAAGGATCAATATTTTCAAGGCTGTTTCTAGTTATCTATTCCTATTGGTTAATAACGTAAGTTATAATGACTATGTTTCTTTGATACGTTGAATCCCTATATGATATTATATTATAGTAGCACAGAATATCATTCATAGTTATAATAAAAATTGTAAAGTGATTCAAAATCCCTATTAAATATAGAGAGGGAAATATGGTTCAATAAAAAGGGTTGAGGAATGTAGAATTGACTACCAGAACAATGAATAGGAACAGGGGTCTAAGCGAGGTCGTCTCGACTCTGATACTGCTGGTGGTGGCCGTCCTTCTGGCGGCAGTCGTCGCGTACTACGCCACCAACGTTACGATGACCAGGACCAACATGGAGGAGGTCCGCCTCAGCAAGCAGCACGTCTGGGTCAACAGCTCGGGCGCCGTCGCTGCCGTGAAGGTCCAGAACCTAGGAGGCAGGGACATCCTCATCGACAAGCTGTCCGTGAGGAGCGTCGCGGCGGACTGGGACCAGATCTACTACTACAGGGTGCCCTCGGGCTCCAGCGTGAACGAGGACCAGAACATCACGAGCTACGCCAGTCTCACGGGAGCTGTCGTGCTAATTGACGGGAGGAACTACACCCAGGCCACTTCGGACATGCCCCTCATCTCGGGGGGTGAGCTCCTGGTCTACGTCAAGGGGCCCCATAACATCCATATGGACGACATCGGCACAACGGTGGCCCTCAGCGTGACGACTAACAACGCCCAGTACATCACTGAGTGCAACGTAAAGTCAGCCTCTTCTCAATAATGAGGTGAAATAAAGATGGATAATGAGAACAAACGGAGATCCAAGTTGGAGATAATGCTCACCGTGTTGAGCGCGGTGAGGGATGGAGAGCACAAGCCGACGAAGATAATGTACGCAGCCAACATGTCATGGAACCTGACGCAGAGAGTCTTCACCGACCTGGTCGATCAGGGGCTTCTCGATATGCGGGAGGTGCCCCGGGGCAACAGGTCGATACGCAGGTACGAGATAACCGAGAAGGGTTTGAACGTACTTGCGTACTTCAACGAAGCCAACGCTCTCCTGAACATAACTTAACCATTTTTTCTATTTTATTCCGAATATCTCAACTGCCTTCCTAGTCGTGGCTAGGGCTATCTCCTCAGGGGTCGTTTCCTTGAGCTTCGCCAGGGCCCTCGCTGTGATCGTGACGTCCATGGGCTCAGAGCCCCTCTTCCTGTTCCTCATGTAGACCGGGCAGTCGGTCTCAACGAGGATGCTCTCCAGGGGGGCGTGTTCCAGAGCGGCTCTGTGGTCCTTGCTGTACTCCGCTGCGGGCGTGGCTGAGATGTAGTACCCTCTGTCTAGGAGGCTGTCAAGGACGTCCAGCGGGCCGCTGTACCAGTGGAAGATGATCCGCTCGGGGCCGTGAGCCACTGCTAGGTCTAGGGCGTCCTGCCATGACCCTCTTCCGTGCACGGAGGTCGGGAGGTCCTGCTCCTTGGCCATCTGGAGCTGCTCTGTGTAGATCTCACGTTGCCTCTCCCTGACCCCTTCGTCCTTCCTGGCTGCCTTATCCCAGTAGTCCAGCCCGATCTCGCCCACCGCCACCACCCTTGCTATGTTGGCCTGTATGTACCTGAGGGTCTCGGGGACGTCGTCGTTCAGGAACTCTGTGGGGTGGATGCCAATCGCCGGGAGGACGAAGCCTGGGTACCTTTCCGCCCATTCGAAGGTGGCCAAAGAAGAGGCGAGGTTGGTGCCCATTGCGATGATGGCCTCCGCGCCTGCCTCCTTCGCCCTCTGGATCACTCCCTCCTTGTCCTCCAGCTCGCTCAGGTGGGCGTGGGTGTCCACGTACATTTCTCTCTTCATGCAATGAACATCGTCGCATATCAAATTAAGTATCTTGGATGTTCAGATGGCCTCTTGGATGGTTGGCGGTTATTTCCAGTGTTCAAGTTCCTTCTCTATCTCGCGGTCGTCCTTCCGTCTCTTCAGGATGTACCAGGCTAACCAGGTCAAGGTGAAGGTCGGGATGATGTCTATCCCGGGGAGGAGCTCGAAAATTGAGATCAGGCCTATCCAGCCCAAGAAGTAGGCGCAGAATATGATCCCGGCCACGTCGAAAATGTCCCCTCCGACGGGCATCATGAGCATGGGGAAGCCGTACTCGACGAGGTCGAATGTGAGGCAGACTAGGAGGGAGCCAAGCTCATCCCAGTTGAGGCGTACAAGCCAGGGCGCTGAGAGGTTCTTCGTGGACGAGGTGTTCACCGTATTCCTTCTGGGGGTTGAGGTATAAAAATGAAAAGATGGTTCCTGCTTGATCTAGTCTCTGATGCCCTCTAGGACGCTTATCACGTTCCAGATCCGGGTGCGGGTGTACATGGGCATGTTCGGGTCCTGGGAGATCTGGTCGAGGAGGTCGATGGCGTTTGCCGCCCTGGCGGCGAGGGAGGTGCTCTCATCAAGCAGCAGATCTGAGGCCTGCTTGGCCGTGCGTCTTATGTTTCTCGGGGTCGTGTTATCGTCCGAGACCCTGTTGAGAATGGACATAGCTTGGTTCGTCTTCTGATTATACTCTTCTTGTTTCTTTGACATATATCTTCACATCCTTCATGCACGCAAATTCCGACAATTCGAAGTGAATTTTATAATACATCCTCGAAGTATCGATAAAAACCTATCTCTTCAACAAACGAATATTCGAATTTTTGAATATTAACTAACTACAGTTCCGACATGTGATTAGGTAGATCCGCCACACTCTCCAGCAGGACATCAGGTACCTCCTCCCTCCAGGATCTCCTTCCTCTGCCGCTGGTGTTGACCCCGATAAAGGCGCAGCCCGAGTTAATGGCGCTCTCCAAGTCCAGGTACATGTCCCCCACGAAGAGCAGCTCGTCCAATTCGAGGCCCATCAGCTTAGCAGTGTGATGCAGCGCCTCCGGGTAGGGCTTGGGCCGCGGGGTCTGCCCCCTGCCGAGGACGACGTCGAAGCAGTCGTAGGCCCCCATCTTCTTCAGCGCCTCCACGGCGTACTCGTAGTGGCTCCTCGTCAGGATGGCGAGCGTGTACCCTTGCTCCCTAAGCTCGCGTAGGGCCTGGGATGCTCCCTCTATCTCGTCGATA
>JAUVYU010000228.1 GCA_030602935.1 Candidatus Bathyarchaeota archaeon
TACAGGAAGGCCGGGGAGTGGGGGGATAGGATCCCTATCGGGGTCTTCTACAGGGAGGAGCGTCCGTCCTACAGGAATAACTTCCCGGCGCTGGAGAAGGGGCCCCTCGCCAGGCAGTCGCCCGAGAAAGTCGACTTCAAGGGGCTGCTGAAGGAGTTCAAGTAAAAGCCTGCTGAATCCCTTATCTTCTTATTGAAAAAAGGGTCAGTTATCCTCGGCGGACATCACGAGGGGAGACATCATCTCCGGGTCTATGACCACGTCGAAGAGGCAGGGGGCGCGCGCAGGTTTCATATATGCTCGGCTAAAATATGGATCCATCACAGGAACGTGTTAGTGTGGATGAGAAGACTATCTTGCTGAAGGACGCCGACTTCGTCGTGCAGGACTCCCTGAGGACGGAGAAGGGCGTCTCAATCGCTGTGAAAGGGAACAGGATCCTCGACGTGGGCGCGGAGCTGGAGGGAGCGTATGCCTATGATGAGGTCATGGACTGCCGGGGGAGGGTGCTCCTCCCGGGGCTCATCAACTGCCACACCCACATCCACGAGACCATCATGAGGGGGCGGGGCCACGACCTCCCCTTCCACGACTGGTGCGACAGGCTCGTCTTCCCGGCCGCCGAGGCCATGGAGGAGGAGGGAGACGAGCTCTACTACGCCCTCGCCCAGCTCGCGGCGATGGAGAACGCCGCCAGCGGCACCACGGCCTTCGTGGAGCACAGCGTCAACTTCTCCAAGTTCCACGCGTACACGATGGCAAAGGGCATGAGCGACTTCGGCATCAGGGGGGCGGTCGCCAGGGGGGCCGAGGACTTCTCGGTCATAGACAGAGGTCACGTGGGCACACTGGAGCAGCAGATCAGCGAGACCCGGGACTTCTTGGAGAGGTGGGCCAAGGAGGGTGACGACCTCGTGCAAGCCTGGGTTGGGCCCTCCGGGGGGAAGAGGACCGTCGGCGGGTGCACCAACGAGGGGCTCGTGGAGCTGAAGAGGCTGGCTGACTCCTTCGACACCCACTACCACGTCCACTGGGCAGGTACACAGTCGGAGATAGAGAACGTGAGGAGGGACACGGGGCTCCCGGGGAGCGTGGCGATGGCGAAGGAACTCGGGCTGCTGGACGAGAAAACTTCGCTTGCCCACTGCATCTGGATGGTCGACGAGGAGAAGGAGATACTGCTGGAGACAGGGGCCCAGATAGCCCATTGTCCGAGCTGCAACCAGATCTGCGCGATCGGGGTCCTGCCCCTCGCGGACCTCCTGGAGAGGGGGGTCACAGTCGCCTTGGGAACCGACGGGGGGCCCCAGAACGACTCCTACGACATGTTCAGGGACATGAGGCAGGCCGTCCTCCTCCAGAGGATCCACCTCATGAAGGCAGACGCAGTTAAGCACGCCCAGGCGTTCAGGATGGCCACCGAGGCCGGGGCCAAGGTCCTGGGGATAGAGAACCTGGGGAAGATCGAGCCGGGCTATCTGGCTGACATCGTTGCGGTCAGGGTGGAGGGTAACCCGTTCCTGACCCCGATGTACGACCCGTTGGAGACCCTCGTATATGCTGGCTCCGGGGGGAGGGACGTCTCGATGACCATGGTCGATGGGAAAGTAGTCTACCAGGATGGGGCGTTCACTACAGTGGACGCGGGTGCCACGATCAAGACGGTCACTGATGCGAGTAAACGGATCCAGAAAGCTATGCTCTGCTGACAGAATGCGCGCGCGCGCTCGTAGAACCTGATAAGGAGATATGCCATCAGATACCATGCCACAACATCCAACAGGAAGGCAGATGGGATAAAAACCGCTGGTCCATGTGCTATCTGTCCGGGAGGCGTCTCTGCATACGTATAGAATGAAAAAGGAAGCCCCTGTATCAACTTTGCCTTCCCATTTTGGGAAATTGAACCATATGCTGAGAGGATGAACGCGAGGATAAAGAAAATCATCATCCGCCTTCTATCCCATCGGACTAATTCTTCAATCATCAACTACAATATTCAGTTTAAAGTAATATATGTGATATGCCCCTCGGTACGTTAAAAAGATAGAAAATAGGAAATAAGGCTGGAAGTGTAACAATGGCAAAATACCGTGTGAAAGTAACCGTTCAGAAGGCAGTGGACCCTAAGGTAATCTTTGATGGGAATGTACCGAACATGCCTGGGAAGGATGAGCCTTACAAGAAGTGCAGGCATGAGGAGGGAACCGAGTGGATAGTCGAGAAGAACATGGCTATGCCAGACGGATTCTGCGGTTGGGCATGGCGAGATTTGTATAAAGACCTCGCTGTATTAGCGAATGGTGGAGACTTCGACCCCTGGGTGAATAAAGGGGAGATGTACACGGCTTGCACCGATGGCATCCGTCCCGTCTCCTTCAAGCTGGAGAGGCTTGAGGAGTAAGACTCGCAACAACCGTTCTTCCCTTTTTCCTTTTTCGAATACGCGCCAAACTATTCGCTGTAGTACCGTTTCAACGTACGCATCGCCATGAAAGGTATCCACTTGGGCGCGCGGACCGCTAAGCGCCCAGGGTCTCCTTGATGGCCTTGACCACTACCTCGTGCTCCCCCTCCAGCATGTACTCGGGGTTGAGGGCCATCATCCCCTCGCAGTCCTGACCCAGCAGGAACCGGGGCTCCCAGAGGGTGTGGATCTTGGGGTCCCCTTCCTGGAGCCTTGTTACCAGCTCCCTCCCTGACATCCCGCATACACCCTCGTCCAGCTTCAGGAAGCAGAAGGGGGCCATGGGTTCCCCGGTCTCCACGATCCTCTGGTATGTGATCCCCGCCTCGACGCCGGGGATGGAACCGAGCTCATCGACGAA
>JAUVYU010000204.1 GCA_030602935.1 Candidatus Bathyarchaeota archaeon
CAAGTGCAGCCCCCGGCTCCTGGAGAACATGGGCATCGAGGTCGACGGAGACCAGCTCGTGGTCCCTGTGGTCGCGGAGATACCGGGGTTCCTCATGGGCTCCGGGATAGGCTCATCCCAGAACGTGGAGCCGGGCGACTATGACATCCAGACGACGGACCCCGCCACCAACGAGAAGTACGGCCTCAAGAAGCTCCGGCTCGGGGACATCGTGCTCCTGCAGGACCAGCTCTGCATGAACGGCAGGGGCTACTACAAGGGATCCATGACCATCGGGACGATTATCCACGGGTGGAGCGACTCCGCTGGCCACGGGCCGGGCGTCAACCCGCTCCTCAGCACGGTAGGCGGACGCATACGGACTGTCATCGATCCGAGGGCCAACACGGCGAGGTACCTGGGGCTGAGGGACGACCTCTAACCCTTTTTCTTTTTTAACTATAAGTTATCCTTTTTCTATACAGTGTTCAAGGAATGACGTTGAATGTCGAGCGGGCGGTCCCCGAGAGGGACGCGGCCCCCATCTCCAGGCTCATCGACATCTGCAGGGATGAACGGAGGACCGTACTTGACGCCTACACCCCCGAGAGCGAGCGTGAGTATCTGGAGTCCATGGGCTCCAGGGAGATCGTCTACGTAGCCTACGTCGACGGCGAGTTCGCGGGCTTCGCCGGAGTGGCACCCAGGTACGGCTACAGCGAGAGGCTGAGGCACTGCGGCGAGGGGGGCACGTGGGTGATGCCCGAGATGAGGGGAAGGGGAGTAGGCTCGGCGCTCTGGAGGAAGGGGATCCTGCCTTTCTGCGTGGAGACCGGTTTCAGGCACGTCGGGGCCTTCGTGATGGCCCACAACATGGGCGCCATCGCGTTCTACGAGAGCCTCGGCTTCAACGTCTGCGGCTATCACAGGCGCCTCGTGGACTGGGACGGGGAGCTCCTGGACGCCGTCGAGATAGAGAAATGGCTCGACTGAGGGTATAAAAGGGAGGCTTGCGGGAATCCTCTAGATCGATATGTCATGCATAGACTTGATCCTGAAGAGGAGGAGCATCAGGAAGTACAGTAGCGAGCCCGTCCCCGAGGAGGTCAGGGCTAAGATCCTTGAGGCCGGCAGGCAGGCGCCCAGCGCCGTGAACGCCCAGCCGTGGCACTTCATCGTCGTCGACGACCCCGCCCTCAAGGAGAAACTCGCCTCGACGGGGAGGTGGCGCTCATTCATCAAGGACTGCTCCTTCGTCGTCGTTGGGCTCTACAAGGCCAACAACCCGATCACGAAGAGATGGGGGCAGGTGGACACCGTGATCGCGCTGCAGAACATGGTCCTCGCCGCTCAGGTGCAGGGGGTGGGGAGCTGCTGGATAGGGGACATGTCCGGGGACATCAAGGGGCTACTGGGGATACCCGGGGGCGCGGAGATCGTCGCGTTGGTATCCTTTGGCATCCCGGATGAGGAGCCCGGTCAGAGGTCCAAGAAGGACGCCAAGAAGATATTCCACTACAATAAATGGTGATTTTTTCATCAATCACCGTTAGCTGCTAATCTCCACATTCTATCCATTTATCAACGTAAAAATAAAGGGTGGATACTTGTCGCCTGTAACTGTAAAGTCGCGCGCGCACCATCTTGAGGATTTCTAGCATAAGTCAGGGTAATATTTCCTGTGTTGTGGAGCGAAATTTTCTGGCAATCGTGTGAATGCAGCAACTTCACTTACCTCCTCGGAGTTCACTCTTGGAGTCCCGGAGACTAGATCGCCTACAAGGGCTGCACCATAATAGATACTGTGTTTGTTTCCCCCAACCATCACATAGTGATGACCGACATGGTGAATACCGGAGATTCGAACCACGCACCCTATCTCTTCGTAGACCTCCCTTACGCCCGTCTCCTCAAGCGATTCGCCCGTCTCCATTTTTCCGCATACAAAAAACCAATGCTCTATATCCAGATCAGGGCGGGAAACGCTCTGCCTTATGAGTACGATTTTTCCGTCTCTATCTTTGACTATCACACAGCTCCCCAGTGCAATTTCAGCATTCCATGGATCGAAGTTCGCGGGTATTCTCTCTTCCTTATCAATGACATCGCAGGGCCCGAATTTCTCCATTAATAATTCTATCTCGTGAGGGAGCAAGTTGAGAAAGGAAGAGTGTTTATTTACGATTAAATATTTGGATATAATGCATGCATATCTCATGCAGCAATAAGTATGAGATTTTTGAATATTGGGCGTGCATTGTCAGAGAGACGTTTCATTCATTGGCGCTCTCTTCCATCACAAGGTGTAGATAATTGATCTCCGCGATGCGGAGAGGCTTCTCCGGTATGAGTCCCTTGGGCCTGAAGATCAAGACCGCCAGGAGGAGAATTGCCAACAGCTGCTGCTCGAAGATAAAGACGGGGAACCAGACGAACCTCCCCAGCTGTCCCCTGAAAACGATTAACAACCGCTTCATCGCGATAACGAGGGAGCAGCCTATCCAGGTGCCCGCGCTGTTACCTCTACCTCCGATCATGAGCATCAACCACGGTAGGTAGTTCCAGGTGAACCCAGTGAAGCTGCCTGCGCTCATGTAGCAGTAGTAGTAGGAGAGAAGCACACCGACGAGGGCGGTGATGCCGGAGCCGAACATCAGCACATTCCTCCTTAACGCGGTCGCGTCCTTACCGACACTGTTCACAGTCAGGTCATTCTCCCTCACAGCCCTCATCAGCCTACCGCAGGGCGAGTTGAGCATCGCCCTCAATATGAAGTAGCAGACGAAGCCGATGGTCAGCATGACCACTACATTCAGGATAGTCCTGTCACCGGGATACCAAGCCAGAACGTTCGGGACGAACATCCCCCCCGTTCCTCCTGAGATGTTTACGATCTTACTTCCTAAGAGCTGGGAGGCGTCTCTCATCATTATCAGCGCGATGATGAGGTAAGTCGGCTTCAGCCTGATGGCTGGGAGGGAGATTACGTAGCCCATGGCCCATCCGGCGCCGAAGCCCAGCGCCAGGGAGAAGAGGAACATGGCG
>JAUVYU010000125.1 GCA_030602935.1 Candidatus Bathyarchaeota archaeon
AGGAGCTCACCTCGACCTTGTGGAGAGGTCAGCACAAAGGATAGGGAAGATGCCCTTCCCCATTCACGCCCTCGGGAGCCCGACCGAGGTCATGGAGAACTACAGGTTCACAGTGCTCGTGGACATGATAATGGCCGCTAAAAGGAACCTCCCCCCGGATAGGCCCTTTCACCTGTTCGGAGCAGGGCACCCCATGATGTTCAGCCTAGCTGTCGCCCTGGGATGCGACCTATTCGACTCGGCCGCATACGCCCTCTACGCTAAAGTCGGATGCTATCTGACCTCCATGAGGACTATGAAGCTCAAGGACCTCAGCTACCTCCCCTGTTCATGCCCGATCTGCAGCAAGTACGGCGCGGATGAACTGAAGGGGATGATCAAGGGGGAGCGTGTCAAGGCACTCACCGAGCACAACCTCCACGTCACCATGACCGAGATGGAGACCGTGAAGCAGGCAATCGTGGAGGGAACCCTATGGGAGCTCATGGAGGCACGGAGTAGAGGACATCCCGCTTTGGCCTCTGCGATGAAGGGGTTGTACAAGTATAGAGACTTCCTGGAACGGGGCAGCCCATCCTACAAGGGACGAGGGGTCTTCATCTTCGACTCCGTGGGACTGGCGAGACCCAAGGTGACGAAACACCTCAGACGACTCGAAGAACAGTTCATACCCTCTTTGAGTCAGAAGAATGTGGTCCTGATACCTGCTCCGCCTAAGAGACCCTACAACAAGACACAGGAGTACAAGTCCCTTGCGAGAAGGCTGAGGAAGGAGCTTGGCGCCGACTCGGAGAACGTACAGATCTGCTTCTACTCAGCTCCCTTCGGGGTAACCCCTGCGGAGCTCTCCGAGACGTATCCCCTCTCCCAGTTTGAGATAGTAGACCCACCGGACATTGAGACCCTCATCTTCACCGCTGAGAACATAGCCACGTTCGTCGCTGAGACAGGCAGTAAGAACGTGACCTTAATCTCGGGGGGAGATGAGCTCGATAAACGGGTCACAGCAAGATGTGAGCAGGTCTGCGAGGAGAAGGGGAGGAAAATCGAAGTCATATCCTGTCCTGATGCGTGGAGTGAGGAAGCCCTCGACGAGCTACTCTCGATCCTCAAGCGTATCTAAAAATCTGGATCCCAGAACAACCAGTACGTCATCCTTTGAAAGGGTAACAAAGAGAAGAAATAATGAAAAGAGGGCCTAGGATATATCCTTCATCTTTCTGTAGAAGATGTAGTCCACGTACTCCCTATGGGGGCTCTCAATCTGTTCCTGAACAGGCACGGTCCGCTCCCTCTTCTCAACGATCTTATCGGTGACGGTGAAGACATAGGAGTCGCTTCCGGCACCGGAGCCGTATGCGGTCATCAGTATCTTGTCCCCGGGTTCCGAGATGTCCAAGACAGCCCCAAGGGCAGCGGGACACGACCCCGAGTAAAGGTTGCCGATCTTGGCCACCGTTAAAGCAGGGGCGATCTGCTCCGTTGTGAAGCCGGCCTGACGGGCGGCCCTCTGGAGGAAACTGGCGTTGGGGCTGTGGAGGATCACATAGTTGATGTCTTCAGCTACGAGGCCGCTCTTCTTGAGCATCGCCCTCATCGCGGTGAGGACGTGCTTGTAATAGGCGGGCGTTCCGGTGAAGCGTCCTCCGTGGCGGGGATACTTCTCCCCCTCCCTGCGGTAGAAGTCCGGGGTGTCAGAGGTGTACGAAAGGTAGTGGTCGAGGGTCGCGATCACGTCCCTGCGCCCGAAGATGAATGCGGCTGCGCCTGCCCCGACTGTGTAGTCGAGGGGATCACCGGGAGAGGCCTGGCTGTTGTCAGAGCCTATCACCATGACGTGCTCTCCCCCGAAAGCTGGATAGTTGACCAAGGCGGCGGCGTCGACGTACAGGTCCGTGGCTGCCTTGCAGGCGAACTGGGAGTCGACACCCCCTGAGAAGTAGCCGTCCTCGAACTTTTCCCCCAGTTCAAGGGCCTGAGCGACGGTGGCCATGATCGGCTTCACCGCATATGTGGGTGACTCGGTTCCCACGAAGCACTTCTTCACGTATGTGCTATCTAGAGCCGCGTGGATTAGGGCCCTTTTTCCGGCCTCAACCGAGAAGGTTGTGGTGTCCTCGTCTGCGAAAGGTAGCGTCCTCTCTGTTACCCCTAGAACCCCCCTTCCCTCGTTCTTTATTCTATATTTGGGCAGGTAGACCCCGTATCCCACGATTCCTGGCTTCTCGACCTCTTTGGAGGGCTCGATCTTGATGTACTCCTGATGCGGGTAGTACTCATCCCCGAAGCTGAAGTTCAGGCTTGAATAGTGGACCAGGCCGTCTTCGCTCCCCGAGTAGTTCCTCCTGAACCGGGGGACAACCTCCCTCCCAACGAGACTGGATAGGTCCACACCATCCACAGGAGGGATGTAGTCGGTTATCCTGCCAGGTATCCTCAAGTTGTGTTCGGGGAACTCGAAGATGCCTGAGATGTGTGCCCCCACGTCCTTGAACTTGTTTGACGGGATGTTGATGACGGTCCCCGAGTACAACGCTCCCTTCTTGTAGAAAAAGTCCAGATCCTCCATGCGGCTGGCCCTTCCCTCGTTGTAACAGAAGGATTTAGGGGGAAAGTAGATTGTCCCGCAGTCCTGACACTTTGTGGCGTTTATCCTGTAATCGACTATTATCTTCCTTCTCGCGATCGGCTCACTCATCAGGACCCCCTCCCGAAAATATGCACCGTACAGATACCACCAGTTCCTCCAACGTTGTGGCACAGGGCTACGTCAAGGTCTCCATCAGACTCCACCTGACAATCCCCCGCCTCTCCCCTCAGCTGCCTGTAAACCTCGAAGACCTGCCTCACGCCGGTGGCTCCGACGGGGTGACCGTCAGCCTTTAGACCGCCTCCCGGGTTGACTATCACCTCGGCATCGCCGCTGACATAGGGGATGTGCCTCAAGCCTTCGTAGTCTTTGTAGCTGTCGAATATTCCCTTCCATGCCTCACCTGTCTTGTAGAAACCCGAGTCCTCCATGTACATGATCTCCTCTATGGTGAAGCAGTCGTGGACCTCAGCAATGGGGATCTCGGAGATCTCCATCCCCGCCTGCTTGAGAGCCGCTCCCATTGCGAGCCTGGTGGCCTTTACCCCAGTCAGGTTAACTCTCGTGGAGAGTGCCACGCTATCTGTCGCCTCCTGGCTTGCGTAGATGTAGACGGGAGTATCAGTCATCTCCTTGGCCTTCTCCGGGCTGGTGATTATCACTGAGGCAGCTCCGTCAGAGACCGGTGAGCAGTGCAGAAGCCTCACAGGATCCGCTACTAGTGCGGAGCGCTTCACGGCCTCCACGGTGAACTCCCTTCTGAACTGCGCATACGGGTTCCCCATCGCATGGTGATGGTTCTTACTTGCTACGATGGCCATGGCATCGAGGCATCGCTCATCTCCCTTCCCATAATCGTACAGATAACGAGACATCATGACGGCGTAGAGACCGGGGAACGTGAAGCCCGCATCGAACTCGTGAGGGTCAGCGGCGAACATCAGGTCGTCCATTATCTTATCTACCCTGTCACTCATCTTCTCGAACCCCCCCGCTAGGACGATATCGAACTTCCCTGACTGGATAGCGATGACGGCGTTGAAGACCGCTGCTCCACCTGAGGCGCAGGCTGCTTCAGTCATGCTTATGGGGATGTTGAGACCAAGCTCCTGGGCCATGTAACCCGGTATAAGCCCCCGCTTATTCGTGTGCTGGTACAGGAAGCTACCGAAGAAACATGCCTGTATGTCCTTCCGGCCTATCCCCTTGTCCACCGACTCAACGCACTCCAGTCCCGCCTCTACGAGCAGCTTCTCAGGGTTATCGTACCATAATTCGCCAAATTTGGTCCTACCGGCGCCTACTACGGCAGCGATCGGTTTAGGACCATCTTTCTGAGCCATACAATCAGCGAACTATATCTGCGAGTGGCTTAAACCTTTTCGTCGATCTTGGCACTTCGGGTACTAGAAATGTTGGAAATTATCGAATATTATCTGTAATCTGATATAAAATCAACTTTTATCGTTGAGTACCCC
>JAUVYU010000233.1 GCA_030602935.1 Candidatus Bathyarchaeota archaeon
CCTGTACTCATATCAAAATCTACCCCCTGACCCATGCTTAAAAAACGTTCCGCACTAAGCAGACCGCAGGGGAGAGGGTTCCTATAATTGGTCCGCCGTCAGAAGATGAGGTCGCAGACAACGTAGACCTTCATAGGCACACCAATGATCTAACGGATAGAGGAGGATAAAATGGTCTATCCTCATGATGTCAACGGAATAGAGCCGTGTTGGAGTTGTTTTATACGTGAAATGCCGAACTGGTTCAACATGATATCGAAAGGTGAGCTCAGGTTCAACTGCGTTGAGAGCGTCCTCCTCAGGATAGACGAGAAGGTCCCCCTCCCCGATTTCGGGAACGACACAATGAGGATCGCCTCCTTGTTCGGCGGCGGCGTTGGCGGCTGGCAGAGCGTCTGCGGAGCGGTGAGCGGGGCCTGCATGGCCCTCGGCCTCCTGAAAGGCACCAACGGGAACGAGGACCTTGACGCCTTCACGGAGATGCGCCAGGATTCCCGGGATGCATGCCAGGAGTTCATGAGAGCCTTCGAGGCTAGATGGGGGGCCGTCAACTGCCTCAACCTCCTCGGGGTAGATTTCAGGACTGAGGAGGGCCGGGAGGTATACGAGGGCATGAAGGAACGCGGGGAGACCAATTGTGGCGAATACGTCGTATCGGCCGCTGAAATGATGATCGAGATACTATCTAAATGACGCCGGCACACCCAACACTAACTTTAACCAGAGGCATGCTCAACGTATGTCGTATCATAATGACCGAGATAGTAGTCTTCGAGACCAGCATGGGCGTCATAGAGATCGAGATGGACAGGGAGAAAGCGCCCATCACGGTCGACAACTTCGTCAAGTACGCCAACGACGGCTTCTTCGACAGCACCGTGTTCCACAGGGTCATCCCCGGATTCGTCGTCCAGGGCGGTGGCCACCTCCCGGACTGCACCCAGAAGCAGACCCGGCCCCCCATCCAGCTGGAGGCCGACAACGGCCTCAGGAACGACAGGGGGACCATCTGTATGGCCCGGACCAACGACCCGAACTCGGCGACGAGCCAGTTCTTCGTCAACCTCGTGGACAACGAGAGCCTGAACCACTCCGCGGGGAACGACGGATACGCTGTCTTCGGGAAGGTAACCAGAGGGATGGATGTCGTCGACAAGATCGCGTCAGTCAGGACGGGTGGCAGGGGGATGAATCGTGACTGGCCCGTCGAGGACATAACCGTCCAGAGAGCGTATGTGAAAAGCTGAATGGCGAACACTTCCAGGGGGGACAGACCCCCTTATATTCCATCGCTACATTTTTTCGTCAACAGGAGTAAGATCAAATATGTACAAGGAATTAGCTGAGGCGCTGAAAAAATACGCCAGGCTTGAGAGGGACCCGCTGGCCATCTACCTGACCAAGAAGCTCCCTGAGGGAGCCGAGAGCGTGGAGGGCAGCGTAGCATTCTGCAAGATGTTCGACATGGCCCGCGACGACGGGAAGTGCTACTACGCCTCCAAGGACGAGCTCGGTGCCTGCGAGACCGGGATTCACGTCCTGGGAATGGGTGAGGTCGATCCTGCCTTGAGGAGGGGGGACCCGGACTACGAGGAGCACGGGATATCCCCGTCCCTCAGGATAGCCAGGAGGGCCTTCTCCCACAGGCACATCATAGAGGCCAACTCCATCAACTACGTGAAGGTCTGCCCGCTCAGCCAAGCAGATGAGGAGCCGGACGTGGTCTTCATCCAGGGGAAGCCGGCGAACATCTCCCTCCTCTCGTTCGCCTTCGTGAACTTCGTCGGGCGATATCCCCTAGGCCTCGCGGGTAACTCCTTCTGCTCAGCCTGCATAGCCGCGCCATACATGACTGGGGAGATGACATACGGTGTGGGCCTCCACTACTACGGCGGTCCCCCGGACATCATGAAGTACACCCACGACGAGATGTTCATGGGCATCCCCGGGGAGGTCCTGAAGCCCGTCGTGGAGCAGCTCGTCAATCAACGGGAGCGGCTTACCAAGGTCATGGGCGAGAGGCGGCGGAGGATGGGTCAGGGTGGAAGACCCAGCCACGGGTGACCCCCAGAAGAGCTTCCCACTCTTTCTACTTTTGTATGTTCTTTCTCAGCTCGTCGTAGATGGGGGTCTCCAACGAGGTTGACCCCTTCAGCTTGCTGAACTCCTCATCGAGTACCTCCAGCTCCCCCTTCATGGCCTCAGCCCTGGTGAGGACGTACTCGAGCTCAGCCTTGTTCAGCTCCCTCCGAAGATAGGGCACGGCCAGCATCATGGGGAGCCCCTCCAGCCTCTTCAGGCTCTCCAGCGCGAACGGGTAGCCCAGCTCCTTGAGGACGCTGAACCCCTCATGCATCGCCTTGATCACTCCGGTCATGCTCTCCCTGTCCCCGGTCAACCCCTTGACGCCGCGCCCCGCCCTGATATAGGCGCAGGCGAGGGGCAGTATAACCACAGCGTGGTACTTCAGCCAGGCCTCCATGTTACTGTTGGCAACCACGTTGAACCCCGCTCCCTCGAGGAGCTCCATGATCCAGGTGAGCCTCTCCGACGTTCCGCCGTCCAGCTCACCGATCGAGATCGATGTTTTCTCAGCGGTCTTGATCTGGACGGCACGCCCCTCTATCGTGCCATTCATGAAGGGGAAGCCCAGGAGCACCCGGTCACGGCCCAGCAGGCGGACCATCTCACCGGAGCCCTCGACGTTGTTCCCCAGGAAGAGAACGTTGGGGGTGTAGATGTTGGCAGAGAGGAAGGGGAGCACCCTCGAGTAGTGGTTTTTCCCC
>JAUVYU010000257.1 GCA_030602935.1 Candidatus Bathyarchaeota archaeon
GGCTGACAGGGTGAAGTCGATAGCAGCGGTGGGCAATTAGAAGAGGCCCCCCATGAAGCTGACTACTAGGGTTTTGGAGATGACGAGAGTGGCGTACGCGGTCAGGATGAGGAGCGCTGAGTACCTGAAGCCCGAGGCGAAGTTCCCCTCGCTAACCTTGCCGATGAAGAAGCCGGAGAGCCAGCTGTGGAACATGATGCCCGCCTCGATTATTTGAGAGTCGTTAGAAGCACCCTTCAACATCTCAGCACCGCTCACAGCACCTAGGGCCAGAGAGGGAATGTTTGAGAGGGTTTGGATCGTGAATGTGACCGTGAAGACCATCAGGATGGTCCAGATGAATGGGAGTATGACATAGGGAGTCAGCATGTCCCTCTGACCTTTCTCGATGGTCTGCGTCTTCTCGCTGAACTCGGCGAGGATGCCCAGCGTATCGGCGTCTCCTCCCCCGATCTCGATGGTCTCCACGAGGATGAAGAAGTTCACGACGACTGGCCAGCTCTTCACCCACGACGACAGGTCGGAGTAGATCTTCCGGAGGGAGACACCCCACTCGATCTGGTTGACTATCCGCCTCAGATCCTCTGTAAAGGACCCGTAACCCCTGCGACTCGCGGCGTGCACTATCGCCTTCTCCGGCGATAACCCGGTCCTCCTCGCCTCCGTGACGTCTCTAAGAAGGCTGGGTATCGCCGCCTCCGCTGCGTAGTTCTTCTTGGCTATAACGCGATACACTAGCCATGAAGGCGTGGAGACGAAGACCAACCCCGCCGTGACCAGAAGGGGAGTATCTACGAGCTCGTTCACGAAGGAGAGCGAAGGCAGCATTTGTGATGCTATGAAGAAGAGCAGGAACAGTGCCCCGGGGACCAGTGCGACATAGTATGGTCTCCTCATGCCCTTCAGCGTGCCTGGTCGGATGTTATTCGCCATGTACATGAAGAAGAGGGAGAAGACTGGGATGACCACCAGTATGAGAGGGAGGACCACTGCGGAGGTGTCCGGCAGCCCGGCGTTCCCCATCATGCCGGTGGTGGGGGAGGTCACCGATGAGATTATGTAGAAGCAGAATATGACGATGAGCATCACCATGTAGGCCTCGACGAGGGTCTCCAGCCTCTCGATGGCGTTATGGGCTTTCGCTGCGTGCTCGTCGAAGATTCCTCTGAGCTTGCTGGTGAGGTAGTTGATGACGCTTCCGCCGCTCTTGACGGAGGAGATGTATCCCTCCAGGAAGTCCGCGTACTGCTTTGAGATCGTCGCGTCGGCGCGCTTCTCCATGGCTGTCAGGGGGTCGTAGCCTAGGACCTCGACGAGGCGGACGATCTCATCCCCCTCCTCCTTGAACTTCTCCAGGACCTTGACGCCCCTCATCCTCTTGAAGCTCTCGTAGGGGGTGATGCCGCTGGCGGCCATGAGGGTGATCATCATCGAGGCGAAGGGAAGCTCGGCCTCCAGCTTCGGATCTGAGTCGCCCTCGAGTATGGCGCTTATCCGAGCCCTGATGCCTCCCTTTTCCTCAGCCCTGACCATGGTTCACCATCTCACAGGCTCTGTATCGCCTTCTCGTGCATGTGCACGGGGTCGTTGTAGTACTGGTTGAGGACGCTATAGACGCTCCTGTAGTCCCTGATGTTCCGGTTAACCATCCACATGAGGATGTCCTTGCGCCTCTCCATCTCGTTGATCAGATAGTCCACGGAGAGGTCTAGGCTGAGGGCTATCTGGCCCAGAAGGTAGCTGCTCTCGAATTTGGTGTTGAATGTGTCGCTGGAGGGCACCCAGCTGACCACCTCGTTGAGGCTGCCCCCCTGCCTGATCTCGGATATGTTCACGAACTTCCTGCTGGAGGAGCGCACAGCGCCCTCGAGGAACACGGGTGACCTGACGTGCTTCACGATTATCATGCAGTTCATCAGGGAGAGGATCGAGTGGGGGATGTTCATCGGGGGCTGTGTGAGCCTCTTCAGCGCTATATCCGGGCTGTCTGCGTGCATCGTGGTGAGGCCGCCGTGGCCCGTGGCGAGGCTCTGGAATAGGACGTAGGCCTCATCGCCCCTGATCTCGCCTACTATGATGAGGTCGGGGCGGTGCCTGACCGCCGACTTGATGAGGTCGAAGAGGGAGATCTCCCCGGTCTTCTCCATCCCAAAGCCGGGTCTGGATATAGATGAGATCCAGTTCTCGTGGGGGAGGTTTACCTCAGCGACCTCCTCTACCGAGATGACCTTGTACCTGGGGTGGACGAGGCAGGCGATGGCGTTGAGGGCTGTGGTCTTCCCGGCGCCCGTGGATCCGAGGATCATCGCCGAGTACTTGTTCTCCATGAGGAGCCAGAGGTAGGCGGCTATCGTCTCGCTGAGGGTCTCACCTTTGATGAGGTCTACTATCGTGAGGGGGTCAGCCCTGAACTTCCTGATGGTGAAGCTCGTGCCGGCTGGTGTTACCTCCGTCCCATACGTGACCGCCAGCCTGTGCCTCCCCGGGAGGGTCGCATCCACGATGGGGAATGCGAGGCTCACGTGCTTCCCCGACTTGTGCACGAGCCTCATGAGGT
>JAUVYU010000195.1 GCA_030602935.1 Candidatus Bathyarchaeota archaeon
TTGCTGCTGGATACTGGTGGATGACTCAGCCGACAGAGCCTGAACAGGAACAAGAGCTGGAACCCGAGCCAATATTCTACCAGAGTACTTGGGCGTGGCCAACGAGAATAGATCCCGCCGTGGGGTCTGACGGTTCGAGCACGGCAGCTCATCCCAACCTATACAACTCGCTGGTTAGGATTACTCCTGAGGGAGTCGTAGGCCCCGAGCTTGCTGAGAGCTGGGATGTAACGAATGGTGGCCTGACATACACGTTCGAACTTAGGGAGGGGGTCATGTCCCACTCAGGAAACGAGATCACAGCCGATGACGTCGTCTTCAGCATGGACCGTCTTCTCACCATGGGTGAAGGTCTGGCCTACCTGTTCCTACCATACATAGACGAGACGACCACTGTCGATACATACACAGTCCAGTTCGATCTGCTGAAACCTTTCGGGCCGATACTGACCGTGATGCCAAACTTCTTCGTCCTGGACGAGGAGACCGTTATGGAGCACCTCGGGGAGGGCGAATACGGCGACCTTAGAGACTACGGAAAGGAGTGGCTGATGACCCATGACGCGGGTTCAGGCCCGTACATGGTGAAGGAGTTCCTGCTGGAAGAGAAGCTCGTCATGGAAAAGTTCGAGGACTACTGGGGAGAGACCCTCAACGTTGAAGGTTTCAAGTTCGTCGAGAACGCCCCGGATATCATGGAGATGATAGGCACCACGGAGCCCATCACCGTTAGGACTATGATGGCCAGACAGGAGCTGGAACGCACCGACAGTTGGCAGCCCATCGAGAACCTGGAAGAGATGGTGGAGACGGAGGGCGTGGAGATGATCGGAGAGGTCGGCACGTCCCTTCTGAACCTGATGATGCACACCAGGAAGGCTCCAACCGACGATGTCCACTTCAGAAAGGCGATTGCCTACGCCTTCGACTACGAGACCGTCGTCAATGAGATCTTCCCACACACGACGTTGGTAAAGGGCGTGGTCAACGAAATTCTGCCGGGGTACGACCCGTCCCTCGAGCCTTACAGAATGAACCTCGATAAGGCGATGGAGGAACTGCAGCTGTCAGCATACTACGACCAGTTGGACGAGATCGAGATCGAGATACACTGGTGCGCGGAGGTCCCTGCGGAGGAGAGAGTGTCTCTCCTGTTCATGGCCAACATGGCCGAATTGGGAATAAGCGTCAAGATCGTCAAGGAGCCCTGGCTCTCCATGATTGAGACCATGGCCGACCAGGAGCTGAGTCCAAACGTCGTCGTCGTCTACAACTCGGTGCACTTCCCCGAGGTGGGAGGCGATGTCATGAGATACCACTCGGAGTCGGCCCCCACCTGGGAGCAGAACGAATGGCTCCTCGACGAGACCTTGGACGCGATGATCGAAGAAGCCATGGAGACCGTTGACCAGCTGGAGAGGTTCGAGAAATACAGCGATATACAGCAGTACATCTACGATCTATGCCCGACAGTCTATGTGTTGCAGACGACGACTCTACGCGGAATCCAAGACTACGTGGACTATCCATACGTGGAATATGGTGAACAGGTCAGCGGGTTCGTCTACAGAGTACCACTGGGCTTCAGAACCTTCTATGGCCTATACACAGGCATAAATGCACCCTAGGCACAGTGGATCACCGATGAACATCAAGAAGTACGTTGCGTACAGACTCCTTTCCTCTCTTTTTGTTTTATTTGGATTATCACTCCTGATCTTCACCCTATCAAGGCTCGTCCCTGGAGACCCGGCGAGGCTCGCCCTTGGGGCGATGGCTCCCCAGTGGGCAGTCGACAGGCTGAGGGAGCAGCTCCACCTCAACGAGCCAATATACGTGCAGTATTTCTACTGGGTCACCAACGTCGTCAAGGGCGACCTGGGCCAGTCCTTGGTAACCAGGCGGGGGGTGTTCAACGATATCCTCGAGTTCTTCCCCGCCACCTTCGAGCTGGTGATGTTCTCGGTCCTCATCTCATCGAGCCTCGCCATAATCTTGGGCGTCACAGCCGGCAAGTATGCGAACAGCATGTGGGACAACATCGTCCGGGTAACGTCCTACGTGGGCATCGCGATCCCCAGCTTCGTCTGGGCCATCCTGTCCGTCTTCATTTTCGGTTATCTGTTGAGGTGGTTCCCCACTCTTGGAAGGCTTAGCTCCGGTGTGATAGCCCCCACAAAGGTGACGGGCCTGTTAATGGTGGACTCCCTCCTGGCGGGAAGATTGGACATCTTCGTCGACGCTTTCTACCACATGATCTTGCCGGGCTCCTCGCTGGTCCTGGGACGGCTATCACAGGAGGCCAGGATCACCCGGGCTAGCATGGTCGAGAACCTGAACAAGGACTATATAATGGCGGCGAGGTCATTCGGCATCCCCGAGAGGACCATCACGCTGAAGTACCTCTTAAAGCCCTCCCTCATCCCCACGGTGGCCGTGATGGGGATGGACATAGCCGGATCCATGGGGGGGTCATTCATCATCGAGACCATCTTCAATTGGCCCGGAATCGGGAGATATGGCATCAGCGCGATGCTCAGCAACGACATAAACGCCATCGTCGGCGTCGTGATGCTCATAGGCATATTCTTCGCGTTCATGAATATCATCGTAGACCTGGTCACCGCCTATTTGGATCCGAGAATAATGATGAAGATGAAGAGTGGTTAACATGAACACGGAACTGATGAAGGAGAGGGCGAAGAGAAACTGGTACAAGTTCTCCAAGAACCCCCTCTCCATAGTTGGCCTCGTAGTGGTCGTCTCCATCATACTGATAGCGATCTTTGCCGACTTTGTTGCCCCGTATCCGCAGCACGCTTTCGTCTTCGTCGATTTCAAGAACGCGAAGAGCCCGCCCACCCTCAAGAACCTTGCAGGGACTGACCTGGCGGGCAGGGATGTCCTCAGCAGGATCTTCTTCGGCTTCCGATACTCCCTCCTGATGGCCGTGTCCGTGCTCACGGTGGCGACACCGCCGGGGGTTATACTCGGACTCTTGGCGGGATACATGAGGGACACCTGGGTGGACGCTGTGATCATGAGGGTGGCAGACGTCTTCCTCAGCCTCCCATACATAGTCCTCGCCCTTGAGGTCTGATCGATGCTC
>JAUVYU010000210.1 GCA_030602935.1 Candidatus Bathyarchaeota archaeon
GTGTCTCCATCACTCCGAAATCAGCGTCCACGATGAAGTTGTCGTTATCCGTGACGACGGGCCCGAGCTTTCCCTTCGCCTGGCGGACCACGGCCTTTGCACCGAGCCTCACGATTCCCTTCAATACAGCCCCCAGGGAGAATGAGAGAACTTCGATGGGGAGCGGGCATCCCTCCCCCAGGCGTTTCGTCAGCTTCCTCTCATCCGCTATCAGGATGTATCTCTTCGAGGCCGAGGCGACGACCTTCTCTCTCAGCAAGGCTGCCCCGCCGCCCTTGATGGCCTGAAGCCTGTCGTCTATCTGGTCTGCACCATCGACTGTAATGTCCAGCGATGGATGTTCATCTAGGCTTGTTAGGGGGATCCCCGCCTGTATGGCTGCGGACGAGGCCTGGTAGCTTGTGGGGACGCCCGTTATGTTCTGGAGGTCTCCGGTGCTCAGCCTCGTGCCTATTATGTTTATGAAGTGGAGGGCTGTACTTCCGCTCCCCAGGCCGACGACAGAGTCGCTCTTGACGTGGGCCGCCGCGGCCTCGGCCGCCCTCCTCTTTGCATCGTCAGCCCAGTCCGTATGCAGCCCCTCCGTCAGGCCTCTAGCTCCAGCTTCTCCAGCTCCTCGAGCTCCTTGAGGACCTCGTTGCGGAGCTGCTCAAGCTTCTCCTCCACATCGGACCTGGGTCTGGGGGCTCGCGGCCTCTCCTCCTCTTCCTCATCATAGTCCTCGGGCTCCTCCTCCAGCTGGGGTACGCGTGCTCTCGGCGGAGCCCTCGGGGGTGGCTCCACCTTCTCCTCGATCTTGAGCTCCTTCATCACCAGGTCTATTCGGTTCTGGGTGCTGGTGAGGGTCGCCTCGAACTTCAACAGGATGTCGTCCCTGATGGTCTCAAGCTCGTGGAGGGTCATGATGAGCTCGGACTGCTTAAGCTCCTCGTTTAGGTCTCTGAGCTCCGTCTCGTAGCCCCTGGAGAGGCGGATCCGTTCATCCCTGTTGATCTCCCCTTCGTCCTCGGCCTCGAAGAGGCGTCTGAGGACCATGCTGAGGAGCTCCTTCTTGAGCGTGAGTGTCCTGATGCTGCTGCGGGCTCTCTCGATATCCGTGGACTGAAAGTGGGTGGTGACCTCGGGTACGCTGATCTGCCTCCTTCGGGGGGACGAGAAAAGGCTACTGGTGGTGTACTCGTCCTCGATGAGGATGCTCACCCCCTCGTCATCCTCTCTGCTTGGGGAGCCGCTGCTCGCCCTCCAGAAGAGGTAAACTGCGAACCCTGCGACCGCTATCGCTGCAAGGCCGACGAAAATATCTAGAGAGGAGAAAGGAGGCATTTCCCGTTCATTTCTCTTTAAATAGCCAAGGATATATAAGCTCTAGCCCTCGCCGACTGTTTCTGGGGGCTAAATCACGCCATAAACAGCTTAAAAAGACGCAGGAGGGGGAGGAAGGTTCAGGAGTAAAGCCCTTTATCGTCTAACCCTGAGAACTAGGCTGTGGAGGCGGCCTAGGTGAGTGGGAACGAGTATGACTGTGTCCTCGGTCTGGGCAAGGTGAGCCCCGATGTCCTTGCGAGGTCCGTCTTCTCCCTATGGAGGTCGAACCCACACTCGACGGAGGCACCATCTCCCTCAACGGGAAGGCCGTCATACGCCTCAGGTTGAAGACCCTCCACCTGTCGCGCGCGGCAAAGATCGACCCGAGATGCCTCATGGAGGCGGTCGCGATAGGAGCCTACTCGGGGTACCGGTTGGCCTAGGAGGGAGGCTGTCCCGAGCATTGAACCAAGGAAGAGGTAGAGGGGATCAGGAAGATCGCGAGAATGTGACTGGGTTGAACTCCGCCGAAAAAAGGCGCCGTCCGGCCCTAGCTCAGTTCAATGCGAGATAATTGAAAGGTATAAAACCCATCAAGAATATATCAACTACGAGGGCTCGAGATCATGAGAACATTCATTAAAATCTTCGGTCCGCCAGTCTTGAAGGCGATAAGGACTCTAGAGCTCATCGCAGTCGGCATGCCCGAAGTCCAGACAAAGGACACGATCATCGTACAAGGATTACCCACGACCATGAGTCGTGACGTAGGCGTCAGCCAGACACAGAGAGCTGGTCGTGGCTCGCTTGGCCTGTACCCCGGAGGGGGAGTAAGGAGACACTCCACCTCCCCTGATATAGCTGTCCCTGTGGAGAGGACCCGGAGTATCGTGAGCAACGCAGGGGAGAGCATCGGAGACTATGACTTCTTCTTCGAGTGGGTCCAGGAGCCCACCATGGAGCAGGTGTTCGATCTGTTAGAGAGGATAGATGTGGCCTTGGCTCCGCTGGGATGTTGGTATAGAATAACGACCAAGAGTGCATAAACACGTACGACTCCCCTTTTTTAACTTCCATAGCCCTCGCGATTGAAATTGCCTAGGCGGAGGAGACTTTTTAATCCCCACCCCCTATTTTCAATTGAACATGGAATTTGGGGGCCTCAAGGAGAGGTTTCTAAGCCGTTACACCGCTCTCCTCCTACTGCTGGCGATAATGTTGTACATCCATCTGTGGATAATACCCCTCCACCCCCTTATCTTCCTCGTGTGGCCTTTCAGCCTATGGCTGTTGATCGAAGTTTTCGTCCGATTCAAGGACCAGAACTACAAGATTATCGCGTTCCTAGCCACTTTCATTGCACATGTGTACATCACTCAGCAGCTGGTCGTTTACAGGTTGGGGGGGATATTCTTCGACTTCCAACCTGTCCACAACTTTTCCACGATCTCTTACCTTGTTCTCGTTGAGGTTATCCTGATCTTTCTGTACGACGCCTTGGTCGCTCGTTCACTGTCTTTCAGAGATATCCCGGCATACATCGGTTTTGCGTCGGTTATACCTTGGTTATCTCCTGCAGTCGTGGAAGCCCTGCTTTGGGCGCGCTGGTCTCCTTGGGGGGTGTTCTCACGGATGACCGAGGGGAAAGGAATTGGGGGGGCCAACCTGAAAGACATAC
>JAUVYU010000246.1 GCA_030602935.1 Candidatus Bathyarchaeota archaeon
GGGACGGCTCGTCGAGGAGGACGAAAGAGACGAGAAAGGAGCGAGGGCCATCCTGAACTACGGCCACACCGTCGGCCACGCACTGGAGACCATGTCCGACCATGAGCTGAGGCACGGCGAGGCCGTCGCCCTGGGCATGGAGGTCGCCGCAAGGATCTCATTGAGCCTTGGACTCATGGGGAACCAGGGCATGGAGAGACAGACCAAGACATTGGAGTCCATCGGCTTCGACCTAAGTCCACCAGAAGTCGACCTGAGGACACTGATGGAGGTCACTCACAGGGACAAGAAAGCCGTAGGAGACACCATCAACCTCGTATTACCAACGGGCATAGGGAGATCTCCCATCGTAAAGGGAGTCCAGGACTCCCTCATCCTAGATACATTGAAGGGGATGGGATATGGGTAGCCCTAAGATATGCGTGGTCATCACGGCCAGGGATACGGAGGACGTGGTCGAGACCATAGGCAGGGTCGAGGCCCACTGCCCCGACCTCATCGAGATCAGGCTGGATTACCTGGAGGGTCCATACGAACTTGACGTGATAAGAAGCGTATCCACACTTCCCATGATCGCCACAAATCGTGGGACGGATCAGGGAGGTCTCTCCTCTGAAGCTGACTCCGAGAGATTGGGGCCCGTCATCAGAGCATGTGAAGCTGGCTTCGAGTACGCTGACATCGAGCTGGCAATACCACAGGCAGGTCAGATCGCTGAGAGGGTCAAGGACCTGGGCGCCAAGGCCATAATCTCGCACCACGATTTCAATGGCACACCATCCAAGGAACGCCTGAATGAGATCTTGACCGGGATGCTCGTGGCTGGAGCGGACATCTGCAAGATAGTCGGCACAGCGACATGCCCAGAGGACAACCTGACGTACCTCAACCTCATACAGGAGAACCCCTCCGTCAGCCTCGTCTCCTTCGGAATGGGGAAGACAGGGCTCCTATCACGGATCTTCTCCCCCCTATTCGGGGCCGCATACACCTACGCCTCATCCGAGGCAGGCAGGGAAAGCGCCCCGGGGCAGCTCACAGTCCCCGAGCTCAGGCAGATCTACAGCATCATGGGGGTCTGAGATGAGGGTCTGCTACCTCCTCGGCTACCCGGTGGGCCACTCCATGAGCGCCGTGATGCACAACGCCGCCTTCGAGGAACTCGGCTTAGAGTACAGGTACAACCTCAGGGGGGTGAGCCCAGCGAAGCTGGGGACGTTCATGACCGGCGAGATGAGGGATCAGGCCGTCGGAGGCGCGAACGTGACCATCCCCCACAAGGTTGCCGTCATGGAATACCTCGACGAGGTTGACCGCGAGGCACTTGCCATCGGAGCGGTCAACACGATCGTGAACCAGGACGGAAGCCTGAAGGGGTACAACACGGACGGGCGAGGAGCCATCCGTGCCCTGGAGGATGCCTACGGGGAACTGGAGGACGTCAAGGCTGTGATCGTCGGGGCGGGTGGAGCAGCGAGGGCCATCGGTTACCACCTGTCCACCAAAGCGAGAAGAATCACGATCCTCAACAGGACTCAAAGCAGGGCTGAGGAGCTGGCAGCACACCTCTCCTCGATGCCTGACTGTAATGCATCAGTCGAGCCCGCTTCCCTCCGCAGATCACTGCTGGAGGAGGCCCTGAAGAAGGCCGACATACTCATCAACACGACACCCGTGGGCATGATCCCCGACGTAGAGGGCACGCCCGTGGATGGAAGCCTCATAAGACCGGAAATACTGGTCTTCGACACGGTCTACAACCCCCTCAGGACGAGGCTCCTCCGGGAGGCCGAGGAGGCCGGGGCGAGGACCCTCTCCGGTCTCAGGATGCTGGTCTACCAGGGGGCCGCCGCTTTCAAGCTATGGACTGGCGTGGAGCCCCCCGTGGAGCTCATGTACGACGCTGTTACAGAGGTACTGGGAGGGGAACAAGGATGAACGTGGCCCTCTTCGGATTCATGGGCGTCGGCAAGAGCGCCGTGGGTAAGCTCCTAGCAGAGGAGCTGGGGCTCTCCTTCGTCGACCTGGACCAAGAGATAGTCAGCAGGACCGGGAGGAGCATCGAGAGCATCTTCCAGGAGGACGGCGAGGAGAGGTTCAGGGAGATAGAGAGGGTCGTGACGAAGGAGTACTCGGCACTCGACGGCCAGGTCATCGCATGCGGCGGCGGGACGGTCATCGACCCCGAGAACCTGGAGAACCTGAGGCGGAGCTCAAGGATGATGCTCCTCACAGCAGAGCCCGAGGTCATCCTAGAGAGAGTGGAGGCCAAGGGGGACGTGAGGCCCCTCCTGAACGTCGATGACAGGCTAGGCAAGATAAGGAGCCTCCTCTCCAAGCGCTGGCCCAGCTACATCGAGGCAGCGGACATCATAATCGATACCTCCGAGTACACACCACAAGTCGTCGTGAGTATTATAATCGAGAACCTAGAGTAGATGATACGCCGATGGATGTAACAGTCGTACGCAGCCTCGTCGGGGGAACCCTCGAACCCCCGTCCTCCAAGAGCATGACCCACAGGGCGCTGATCTGCTCCGCCCTGGCCAAGGGAGAGAGCGTCATACGCAGCCCCCTCATCTCAGACGACACCTTGGCGACCCGCTGGATCCTTGAGCTCCTCGGGGCGGAGGTCTCAGGCAGCGATGAGGAGTGGAAGGTCAGGGGGGGAGTCC
>JAUVYU010000136.1 GCA_030602935.1 Candidatus Bathyarchaeota archaeon
GATGGTGTATGCCTTGATCGCCTCGAGAGGAGTGATCCCCTCTTCGGCGTACAGGACTTCGCCACCGCTGCTCTTCCTGGTGACCAGGCCGTAGATCCCTAGCCACGGATTGGGGGAGCAGACGGGGCAGTCGCTGTGGCCGGGTGCCGGGATCCCTTGATCTATAAGGGTCCTGTGGGGCCACATCCAGCGCATCTCCTCCTCCCCCCGGTTCGCCTTGTATGCGTCCCCCAGGTCGTGGAGGAAGCCGTTGGCGGAGGCGTCGATGACCCCAAGCTCTTTGAGCCTTTCCTGGATGGGGGGCGGGACGTAGCAGCAGTGCTCTATCCTGTGGCGGTGATCCTCTCGGGGAGACTCCTTCAAGGCCGCCTCGATGGCATCCAGAGCCCGGTCTATCCCCCTGTCGCCTATGCCGTCCAGGCCTACCCTGAGGCCTGCCTTGTGGGCCCTCGTGACCCTGTCCGTAATGTCGTCCTGGTCATAGAGCAGGATCCCGAAGTTGTCGGGCTCCCCGACGTATGGCCTGTAGTAGGCCGCGGTCCGACCGCTGGTGCTGGTGTCGAAGACCCACTCGATCTCTGTGAGCTTCAGCCAGTCGTCCCCGAAGGGTGTCTGGATCCCCGCCGCGATTAGCGACTCCAGCATCCCCTCCTCTCTGCCGGAGGCGTGGACGCAGACCCTGAGCTTCAGGTCGTCGGCTGCCTTCAGCCTCTGCATGGCCCTGAACTCCTTGGAGTCGGTCATCGAGGCGTGGATCGTGGTCAGCCCCAGGGAGATGAACTCGTCGAAGACGTGCCTCAGCCCCTCGATGTACTCCTCGACTTTGTAGGGGGGCATCATGTTGTACACGACGTCCTTCGCCGCTTCCCTCAGGACGCCCGTGGGCTCCCCGTTCTCATCGCGGTCGATCTTCCCGTGAGGGGGGTCAGGTGTTTCTTTTGTTATCCCCCCCGCCTTTAGGGCGAGGCTGTTGACGACTCCGATATGTCCGTCCCTCCTCTGGATGTAAAGGGGGTTATCGGGGCACACGCTATCCAGCTCCGCACGGGTCGGGTATCGTCCGAGCTTCACATCGTCCAGAGTGTAACCGAGGATCCACTTTCCTTTCGGCGTGGCATCCGCCTTCCCCTTTATCCTCTCCAACAGCTCATCGATGGACGCGACATCCGGCCCACACCTTACGCCTCTCACCCAGAAGACCCCGTAAGACCCAGGGTGCATGTGGGAGTCAATCAACCCGGGGAGGAGGGAGAGACCTTCCAGGTCGTGGACCTCTGTTCCCTCCCCCGACACTTCTCTGACATGCTCGTTGGACCCCACCCTCAGGATCCTTCCGTCTTTTACGGCCACTGCCTCGACTATCTCATCAGTCTCGTTGACGGTGATGACCTTCCCGTTTATGAAAGCGAGGTCAGCGCAGAGATCTTGTGGAACGCTCATGCGATGATCTCTCAGGAATCTCCTATTTATCATGTGACTGGCAGCAGGGAAGTCTTATTCCACGAACTCCGCCACCTCGTCGAGGCTCATCTTCCTGGGCACCCGTCCGTCCTCGGCTGGATAGCCCAGGGTGACGGCGGCCATGAGCTCCATGGGCGTACATGTGATGCTCAAGAATAATAAGGTGTCAGCCCTTCAGGGCGAGTCTAATTTGTTATTCTCGTAATGTCCGCGTCAGGCTACGTGCTGTCCTCGACGATGAGGATGTTCGTTGAGGATGCGTTGAAATTGAATGCATCAGCAGCCTCAAGTGTGTAGTAGTATCTGCCGGCTTCAATGGGCGTGAACCGGAATGTGTATATGGCTGTCGAGTCGGGCGCAACAGATGCGGTCTTCATCTCTGTATGGAGGGGCACATCCGAGCCCTCATCGAAGATTGCTACGCTGACGTTCTCATGTATGGAGTGGACCCGGGTAGGATTGTTCGTCTCGAACGCCACCTGGGCGCCCCTGCCGACCTGCATTCTGGTAACTGGGTTCCCGCTCAGATCCGTCCAGCCCGAGGAGATGTACTCCAGGTGGGGGAAATGCACTAGGGGGAAGCGGGTCGTAGAGAATGGTAACCAGTCCTTGAGGAAAAGAACATGCACCTGAGCCCTCCCCGTCAGGGTTAACATCACCTCCCCTCCGTAAGTCTCCGAGGCCTCAAGCACGATCTCCCTGAACCTGTCGGGATCGTCGAAATTGAGAAGCAACCTCTTATCCAGGTAGCTGAGGTAGTGTATCTTCTCCCTGCCAAAGTCAAAGGATAAGGTCTGAATAAACTCACCCTCGACTAAGATGTCGATCTCGACGGTTGAGACCTCGGGAGGATGTACCAGGACGGGGGCCACGGTTACGCTGATCAGCCACTTGCGGGTGTAATCGGGTAGTCGGGTCACCATCCCCTCAACGTTCGTCACCGAGGGGAGTGTGAGAGCCACCCCGACCTCGAGGTCTGGGTCCTTCCCTTGAAGGATCTCATCTAGGAACTCCGCCGTCTCTTCCTCATCGAGCTGGAGCACCACCGAGAGCTTGGAGACCTCCTGGAAGCTACCGTAGATGCTGCCCAGCTCCCTTCCACCGAGGACGGCTATGAAAAGGAGAGCCATGAATAGGACGCTTATCAGCTCGTCCTGTTCAAGCCCCAGCTTCTTGTCGGCCATGACCTTCAGCCAAGATCAGCAGTGTAACAGCAGAATATTATTCTTCCCGATAATCGAGAGTGAAAAAACAGGAAAAGTAGGGCCCAATTAATAAGATCTCTAACAGCCTCCTCTTCTGCCTCTATAGCGACGCGCGCTCGGGTATCCTCCACACCAGTACTTGTTTTGGGAGTGGAGATCCGGTAAAATCATGGCCATCGAACGCCGTGATACCCTTAATAGCCGCCATCCATCAGCTTTTTTTCAGTGATCCATATTGGCTCGAGACCCGGTTTGTGGTATGTTCGTCGACGATGAGAACCCTGCCTTCACAGCCGAGATAGACGGTAGGACCTACTATTTCTGCAGCGAGGCCTGCATGCTCACCTTCATCCAGCCGGAGAAGGAGCGCAAAGCCCTCAAGAGGCTAGTCTACTTCAGCGTCTCCCTGGGCGCCCTGCTAATGGCCTTGATGTTCTACAGCGGGCCCTTGCCCCTGTTCACCAAGAAGGTCTGGGCCCTCATTCTGGCCACCCCTGTACAGTTCATAGCGGGGTGGAGATACTACAGAGGCGCATGGGGCGCCGCCAAGGCCCGGACAATGAACATGGACACTCTGATCGTCGTGGGGTCATCAACGGCCTACTTCTACAGCGTCTTCGTGGTCCTGGCCCCAAACCTGGCCCCGAGTAGCGAGGTCTACTTCGACGCCTCGGCTAACATCCTGGCCCTCATACTCGTTGGCAAGCTCTTGGAGAAGATCGCCCGGGGAAGGGCGTCCGAGGCCGTCCGGCGCCTATTGGACCTCCAGCCCCCCATGGCCAGGCTGCTCAAGGAGGACGGCTCCGAGGAGGAGATCCCGGTCGAGGAGGTCATGCCCTTCGATGTTGTTATCGTGAAGCCAGGCGAGAAGATACCCTTGGACGGGGAAGTCATCGAGGGCGCGTCATCGGTCGACGAGAGCATGATCACGGGCGAGAGCATCCCTGTCACGAAGGGGGTGGGGGATGAGGTCATCGGCGGGACTGTGAACAAGGAGGGGGCCCTGAAGGTGGAGGTCACCAAGATCGGGATGAACACGACACTCCAGCAGATAGTCCACATGGTGGAGGAGGCCCAGATGAGCCAGGCTCCCATCCAGAGGATCGCCGACAGGGTAGCATCATACTTTACACCCGTGGTCATCGCAGTGGGCCTCATCGCCTTCGCAGGATGGTACTGGACCACCGGAGACTTCGGGCTCTCCATAACGTCATTCGTTGCGGTCGTGATCGTTGC
>JAUVYU010000212.1 GCA_030602935.1 Candidatus Bathyarchaeota archaeon
CATCCTCACACCTCAGGCGATGACGGAGAGCCTCGAGACGGCCCAAGGGATCGTCGAGCTCCAGAGGAGACACAGGGACAAGCCTATAATCAGCATCTTCATGGGTGGGGGGCGCGTCCAAGCTGCTGACGAGTACCTGAGGAGCAACGGTGTGCCCAGCTTCGACTTCCCGGAGAAGGGGATCAAGACCCTGGCGGCGATGTACGAGTACGCCCGCTTCTTGAGGGAGCCCAGGCATACACCCGCAAGGTTTGACGACGTGGAACCCGAGAGTGTCAAGGGGATCCTTGAGGCCGCCAGAATGGACAGCAGGGTCGTCCTCCTAGCCAACGAGGCGGCGGCGGTCATGGAGGCCTACGGCGTCAACACGACGAGGGACATGCTCGCCTCTTCTGCGGAGGAGGCCGCGAGGTTCGCCGATGACCTCGGGTACCCGGTGGTGCTCAAGATAGTCTCCCCGGAGATACTCCACAAGACGGATATCGGCGGCGTCCACCTGGACCTAGGGTCCGCCGAGGAGGTGAGGTCGGCCTTCGAGGCCATAATGAACAGCGTCTACACGTTCATGCCCCGGGCCAAGGTCCACGGCGTCGCCGTCTCCCGGATGGTCACCCCGGGAAAGAAGCTGATAGTGGGCATGAGCCAGGACGTCCAGTTCGGCCCCCTCGTGATGTTCGGCCTCGGCGGCATCTACGTCAACTTCCTCAAGGACGTCTCGTTCCGCCTCGCCCCCCTCAGC
The DNA here is from genome assembly GCA_030602935.1 of Candidatus Bathyarchaeota archaeon. Classification (GTDB taxonomy): domain Archaea; phylum Thermoproteota; class Bathyarchaeia; order TCS64; family TCS64; genus BS750m-G28. The sequence continues at coordinate 740 of JAUVYU010000212.1, forward strand.
GAGGCGGAGGCCCAGGAGATGATGGAGGAAACCAAGGCGTACACCCTCCTCAAGGGGATACGGGGGGAGCCCCCGTCGGACATAGACGCGTTGAGGGAGACGATCCTCCGGGTGGGGCAGCTCGTCTCAGACTTCCCCCAGATAGTGGAGATGGACCTCAACCCGGTCTTCGTCTACGAGGTGGGGGAGGGATGCATCGCCCTCGACGTGAAAATCACTATAACAGGGGATTGATGATGAATAGACAGATGGCTTACTCGATCTACGTGTCGGGAACCGGATACAGCGGCAAGACCGCTTTGTGCCTAGGCCTGTTCGGGAAGCTCCAGGAGATGGGGTTCAGAGTGGGCTACTTCAAGCCCGTCGGCATGGGGCAGAAGCTCGTGGACGGCAAGCTCAGGGACACCGACGTGATCCTCATGAAGGAGGTCATGGCCCTCGAGGAGGACCTCGACGAGCTCTGCCCGGTGGTGCTGGGTAAACGCTACCTCGACCTCATCGCTGAGAGCTGCGACCAGTCCAGAGATCTAATCATAGAATCCTACGAGAAGATCAGCGCAGACAAGGACATACTCCTCATCGAGGCCGCCGCCCGCCCCGAGTTCCTCACGTTCTGCGGCCTCGACACGCCGACGCTGGCGAAGGAGTTCGGCGCCAAGGTGCTCTTCTCAGTCAAGGGGGACGAGGACTTCGTCGCTGAGACCATCATACTCTACAAGGAGTTCATCGAGGGGAGAGGGGCTGAGATGCTGGGCGTCGTGCTCAACTTCGTCCCCCTCCAGCAGCTGGAGCGCATGAAGGGCGTCGTCTCACCCATACTCCAGACATGCGGCCTTGAGGTCCTCGGGGTCGTCCCCGACAACAGGGAGCTCACCCTCCCCACCGTGGAGGACGTCGTCAGCGCCCTGGATGCCGAGGTGCTGGCAGGGAGGGACAGCCTGGACACCTTGGTGGACAACTACCTCGTTGGGGCCATGTCCCCTGAGTCGGCGTTGAGCTGGCTTAGGCGGAGCGTCGGAAGGGCTTTCATCACGGGCGGGGACAGGACGGACCTCATCCTCACGGCCTTGGAGACGAAGCCCAGCGCCATCGTCCTCACTGGGAACATCTACCCCTCGGTCCAGGTGCTCTCCTCAGCGGAGACCAAGGGCATCCCCATCCTCCTGGTCCCCAACGACACCTACACGACGATCACCAAGCTGGACCTCCTGGGGGACATGACGACGCCCGCGCCGACCTCCACGAGGAAGATCCAGCTCACAAGGCAGATCATCAGCGACCACGTCGACGTGAAGACGATCATGGACGACTACTCACGGTGGAAGAGCGAGAGACGGGGTAGCTAGAACAGGGGGTCGTCCTGGACGTAGGAGCGCCCCAGCCTGAGGGCCAGCTCCGCCTTCATCAGCTCCTTCCCGAGGTAGGCGGCGTGGTCGTACTTCCCGACTAGGCCCCTCCGGAGAATCGTTTGGTAGACCTCCTCGGCGTTCTTCCCCTTGACCACGAGGTGGGGCTTGTCGGCTTCCATGTAATGTATGGCAACTAGGGCCTCCTCCTCCCTGTCGACTTCTATCCTGAACCAGCCAGCCGTATCCCACTCCAGGTCGTCGTCGGGCTCGGCGGACACAACCTCCGTCGCGTCCTCGACGGACCTGTCATAGGGCCATTCCACCCACCTCTTCTCCTTGAGGACCAGTAGGTCGAGGCCCAGGTCCTTGGGCAGCGTGTCTTTCCTCCCCGCCAGGAACATCATCCTGGAGGCTGTCACCGTCTCCCTGACGCTCCCCCGGGCCTTGGGGCTGTGCTCGGGGATGAATAGGAGGTCTGCTCCGACCTCGGCTGCCAACGCCGTCAGCAGGCCGTTCACCCCGGTGGAGTCGACGTCGATGAGCTCCGTCGCGTTTCCCAGCCCGAAGAGCACGGGGGTGTTCTCGTCGGCCTGACGGAATAGCTGGTAGGCCTTCAGGGACTCCAGGAGCCCGGGCTTCAGGGCAGGCTCGAGGACCAGGTCGGCGATCACCCTCGTGATCCCCAGCTCGTGGGCCTGGAGCATGTTGTTGAACATCGCGGCGAACCTCTCCTCCGCGCCCCTCGGGAGGACGCCCTCCCTCATGTTCGATGGGAGAACCACAACCGGGACATCTGAGACGTATGAAGCCACCGCCTCCATGTTCCCGGCGTCTATGCTGAGCACCAGATCCACGCCTGCCGAGACCGCTGCCTCTATCTCTGA
>JAUVYU010000026.1 GCA_030602935.1 Candidatus Bathyarchaeota archaeon
ATCGGGCATGGGGGCCCTCCTCTGCGTCAGCATCATGTATCAGTACTACCAGACGATGGTCCAGGAGCAGGTGGACGAGCTCTATCCGTTCCTCAGAGGGGCCTTCAGTCGATGAAGCCGACAGTGAAGCTCTACGACGAAGACCCGTACCTCACGAAATTTGTAGCAGTAGTGATGGCCGTAAACGGGAACGATGTCGTCCTCGACCGCTCAGCCTTCTACCCGGAAAGCGGCGGACAGGCGGGGGACACTGGCGGGATCGGCGGGGTGGAGGTCGTTGACACCCAGATCGAGGACGGAGTCATCAGCCACACTCTGACCTCCGCTCCCCCCTTCAAGGTGGGAAGCGAGATCGAGGGCGAGGTCGACTGGGACAGGCGTCACAGGATCATGAGACTCCACTCAGTCGCCCACATCATGGAACACTTCCTCTGGGCCAGGATGGGCCACCTGAAGAGGCTCGGCTCCTTCGTGGACGATAAGAAGGACAGGGCCGACTACTCGTACGAGGGGAGGCTGCCCGCTGAGGCCCTCAAGGAGGTTGAGGGGTCAACGAACGCCTTCCTCGCAGAGGGGCACGAGATAAAGATAGACTCCGATCCCATCCTACCAGGCATCAGGATCTGGAGGTGCGCCGACATCGAGATGCACTGCGCAGGGACCCACGTCAGGGACACGAAGGAGATCGGGGAGATACAGTTGAAGAGGAAGAATCCAGGGAAGGGCAAGGAGAGGGTGGAGACCTCCCTCGCTTGAGATCAGATACCTGACGAAAAATCGGTTCTTTAGAAATGTTAATATGAACACACCAGGTTACCCTGTAGAAGTGGTGTCAAGTGAGGGATAGCATTCACCAGAGGCGGCTGCGTTCATCAACAGACAGCCTGACACATCCCTAGATAGAATCAGGTTTACTTCTCCAATCATAGAGCCTGTATCGTTTTTAGACACAGGTCAACCTAATTCACCTATATATGACTACATTTATCCCCTCGTGGAGACCATCCTTCAATCGACACCCTTCATAGGAGTGTAGAAGATGTTTCAAACACCAAGAGGAACGAGAGACTTCCTCCCGCCGGAGATGCTGAAGCGCAACTGGGTCATGGACCAAATCAGGGCGGTGTTCCAGAACTACGGCTACGAGCCCCTGGGCACACCGGCCTTCGAGAGCTGGGACCTGCTCAAGAAGAAGAGCGGTGAGGACGCCGTCAACCAGATCTACTATTTCAGGGACAAGTCAGACAGGGAGCTGGGCCTCCGATTCGAGTGGACCGCCTCCCTGGCGAGGGTAGTCTCGACCCATCGGGAACTGCCGAAGCCCTTCAAGAGGTACGCCATCGGCCCCGTCTGGAGGTACGAGCGCCCCTCCGAGATGAGGTGGAGGGAGTTCTGGCAGATGGACGTGGACGTCGTGGGCGTCGCCGACCCCATCGCGGACACCGAGGTCCTGGCCGTCGCCGTCGACAGCCTGAAGGCCATCGGCTTCAAGGGTTTCAAGATCAGGCTCAATGACAGGAGGCTCCTTGAAGCCTTAGTGGAGGTCTCCGGGCTCCCCAAGGAACGGTACCTGGACGCGTTCAGGGCCGTCGATAAGAGGGGCAAGATCGGGGATGAGGGCGTCCTCGAGGAGCTGGACAAGATCGGTGCACCCAGGGAGAACTCACAGAGGCTCCTCGACCTCACATCGATAAAGGGAGCGCCAAGCGAAGTGATCGTCAGAGCCAAGACGCTGGTAGAAGGAATCCAGAAAGGCCTCGACGCCTGCGAAGCCCTCTCATCCATAGTAGAGTACGCCGAAGGTTATGGAATCTCTGGGGACATAGTAGTCGACCTGGGCCTCGCAAGGGGACTGGACTACTACACAGGACCCGTCTTCGAGGTCTACGCAGAGGGCTTCGAGAACGAGGGCAGCATCGCCGGCGGGGGGAGATACGATGATCTCATCGAGATCTTCGGGGGCGAACCCACTCCTATGACTGGCGTCTCTCTGGGCCCCGATAGGCTGGTAGCCCTCTTGGAGAGGATAGGCGCCTTCGAAGGCCTCAACCTCGCCCCCCGAGTCTACGTCATCTCGGTATCCGAGTCTGTGAGGCCCAAGGCCATCGAGGTGGCCCAGCAGCTTAGGCGCGCGGGGGTGTCAACGGAGATGGACCTCCTGAGCAGGGGGATGAGGAAGCAGCTCGACAATGCTAACACCAAGGGGGTTTCCAAGGTCGTCATCGTCGGCGAGCGCGAGCTGGCTGAGGGGTGCGTCGCCGTCCGGGATATGTCCACCGCTGAGCAGAAGAAAGTGAAGCTGGAGGAGCTCCTAGAGTACGTCTAGGATAGTTTTTCGAAGTCCATCTCCGAGAGCGTATAGTACACCACCTCGCCCCTCCTGTCGACCACGGCGAGCCTGAGGATCCGTTCCTCCTCCACAGCTGAGTCGAGGACCTCGCCGAGGCGGGAGATGGGCGTCCGCAATCCTTCCCACAACGTGTAGATCTGGTATTTGGGGGGCCTCTTGCCGTACATGCCCCTCTCGTAGACCAGGAGGTCGGCGTTGGAGTCGCGTCCAGCGCGGGCGACGAAGCCCCTCTCCCTCAGGTCCCTGTAGACGATGTACCGCGTCCAGGTGTCAGGGTCGTCCTTGGAGAGCCTTAAGAGGAGCTCCTGGAAGAGGAGCCGCCTGCGAGTCGTCTCGTCGACGACGGCTATCCTTCTCCTCTCGACCAGGTAGAGTGCCTCGAAGGCGTTGAGGGTTAGGGGTCTCTCCTCGGTCAACAATGAGCCGTAACCGTCCTGGTAGAGGCTGTTCGCATCATTATGAGCTGGGACGACGACCCTGTCCTCCACCAGAACCGTGCTGATTGGCTCCATTATCAATATGTTATGACATCCACAGGTAAAACCTGTTGCATTGACCTGGCTAATCGGGGTGGCGTTGTAAACCCCGTATTACGGGTATGTATCATGGAATCGGAACATTGCACTCTTTTTATGCTGAGTGTTTATCTCATGGTTTTATGATGCTAAATTAAGATAGTGTAAATAAATTAATAGCTTTATACCTTTGTATATCACTGTTTTTTCCACCTATCATTATAATCCGTAAAGGACTTTTATACAATCTGCCGTTCAGGTTTCTGCTTCACAATCTGAGGTGGAAATACATGGGGCTCCTGTCTCATCCATGGTGGATGCTGGGTCTTCTAAGCCTGACCGTACTGTTCATGCTCCTTTTCGGCCTCTTCATATCGTCCTACAGGGTTTTCAAGAGGAGGCTGGGATGGGGGAACGGAGGGCTAACCATCTCCCCGATGAACGCCATGAGCCTGGGGTCGCTCATGGGAAATACAGTAAAATTTGATTCGATGCCAGGACTGGACGATGGAGGAGAGCGGATATCTAAATGGGTGACCCGAATATTCATCGCCATCGTCCTCCAGTGTGGGGGGCTCTACCTGATATCCCAGTTCCCCGGGATGAACACCCCCTTCTGGTTCGGGCTGACCCTCCAAGGCTTCTCATTCGGCTCGGCAGCCCTTTTCTACATCTCCGGCGGCGACGACCAAAGCCTCGCTTAGAACGTGAGAGACCACGGTCTCAGCCATACCCATAACCCTTTTCAGGTCTTCTGTGAATGGTTACCCGGCGGGCGATGACGACATTGCCCCTCTGAACAATGATGAGGATCTTGAGTGTAGAGCCCGCCTCTAAAGTATCCTAGAAATTGTCTAATCTAGGGAGGGCCATCTTCTTCCTCAGTTCACTGCAGTGATGCTTCGCGAGCATCTTCCCCTCGATCATCTTCTGGATGTGGAACGCATCGCCCTTCAGTGTCTCATTCAACCTCACGAGGAACTTCTGGGCGTCGAACCTAGTTCCCACGTTGGCAGGTGCTATGGAGAGGGAGCTTAGGAGTATTGGCGCCAGCTCGTCACCGAAGACTGTTTTAATCGACTCATCTATACTCTCCAACAATATTCTGTTTATAAACTCGGGATTATCGTTTGATTCGTTTTCAAGTGTTTTGATTAACTCGATGAGCCCTTCACCTATTTCAGCTTCATGTTTTTCCACTTCTACCGATCACCCCGTTAATACTCCCTAAGACTACTAAAAACACAACAAATTATTAATATTTTTGTTGTTTTGTTAGTAACGCTCTATGAGTGGGAGGTGAAAGTTGGTGAATAGAAAGAAAGTCGCTCTCGTAGTCCTCTTAGTGGTGATGACTAGCGCATGCTTTGCTGCAGCCCCATACACAGTCGTGTTTTCGAACCCGTCTGTTGGTTTTGTTGGCTACCTAGGTTCCATATTTGGAACTGCTGTAGGTCTATCTGATCCAGTCCCGGGTGGACCAGGAGGAGGCGGATACGATTAACTTGGTTACGGAGTACAAGCATCTAAGGATTTAATACATCCTAAACTCCTTTTTCTTTTTAATAATGGGCGATCTAGACGTAAGAATTAGAGATGCCTTTGCGACATAGAGGAAGCTCGATGAGACAGATGTACGGATACTTGAAGGCCTCTCTCTCTTGGGTCCCAGGAATCTTGCTCTAATAGGAAAGAAACTAGATCTCCCCACGACTACAGTTCGATATCGCGTAAAACGTATGCTATCAAACTCCATTCTGTTTCTTCACATGAACCCGTATCACACCAACATGGGGTTAAAAAAAGCGGTGGTCTTCGTAGAAGCGGTCCCCGGATATGAAGATCTATTATTAGACAGTCTACGGGTCAATGATTTTTGGCTCAACCTTTGGAGAATATACGGTCCATATGAGGGCTGTGGCGGCGTATGGACGATCCCCAAGCAAAAAGCCGAGAGCTTTGAATTATATCTTCAGCATCTAGTAAAAGCGGGCGTCGCCAGATCATATGAGATAAACTGGTCTACCTGTTTCGAGGGCATCCCGGTTCAGACTCGATGGTTCAGCGCTGAAAATGAGGGCTGGTCCTTCAAATGGGATGAATGGATAGACGAAGTTAAGGAGATAGAAGGTGAACTACCTAAGACGCTAAAAGAGCCCGAAGATTGGCCTATTCAAGTCGATAAAGAGGACCTGCTAATAATCAAAGAGCTGGAGATCAACGGCAGAACAAGTCTGACAGACATCTCGAAGAAACTGGATATACCCCTCGAGACTATAAAATACCACTTCAGGGAACATGTATCAAAACGGGGATTGATAGAGGGATATCAGGTTGAAATATATCGATCTCCGTTCCCGCTCTCCGAGATCTTGATTTTCAAGTTTGAGTTCGAGTCTCATGAGAAACTGGCTAAATTTGCATTATCTCTTCACGATAAACCATTCCCCATCTTCATGGGGAAGGTACTCGGAGAAAACGCACTGATCTCCCAGATCTACCTACCTAAATGGGAGTTTAGGAGATTTATCACCGCTTTATCCTCATTAATCAAGATGGGCTATCTGAAAGAGTACCACTATGTAATACAGGACATGTATCAAAGCTGGAGAGAGACCATACCTTACGAGCACTTCGAGAAAGGAAAATGGAACTACGATGAGGAAGTGATAAATGACAACTTAAAATTGGTCCTCGAGAAATGGGGGAGAATTATTCCTTAATTAGAGGACTTTTGAAGTTCTTCTATCACGCTCTGTTTTCCTACTGCCGCTACATATGGCCCGAACCTCGGTCCCTGGGGGCTTCCCAGCAGAATCTTGTAGAGGATCCTGAATAGATTCCCCGGGCGTATCCCCTCCTCTTTGGCGACGTCGAACACGGCTTCCTGGTATCCATCCTCGTCTTCGGCGGATCCGAGGGCCAACGCGATCTTCCTTATCGCCGAAGCCTCTTCACTGGTGAGTTCGACACTCTGCAGCTCCGCTACACCGAAGTCCTCTACCCAGTTCATGGCGTACTCGATCCTCTTGTCCAGACCCGAGTCTCCTTCGCGGAGGTATCCATATGCGTCGAGCTTATCCCTGATGAACTCCGCTTCAAGCCCCTTCGGGGAGACCTTGGCGAGGTTGATCATCAGATTGTATGGAATGTGGGCGCTGGGCTCCTCGGGGGGCTTCAGTATCCAGCAGTACTGGTAGAGTCCCTTGAGCTTCTCCCTCTCCATCTCGTTCTTGACCTTCTGCTTGCCGAAGAAGACGTCCTCGATATAGTCAAGCTCGTCCACGTGGGGCTGGATGTCCTCCACGGAGCCGCTCTTGGTCCCCACGAACCTCTTGAATATCAGCAGGTTCAGGGACTGGGGGGAGCCGTACTTGTACCAGACCTGGGGCGTGAAGACGTTCCCCGCCGACTTGGAGATCTTCCGCCCTCCTCTGTCGAGGAACATCTCGTACTGGACGTGCATCGGAGGCTCCCATCCCAGGATCTCCCTGCAGATCCTGTCGTTGACCCTCACCGAGTCGGAGATGTCCTTCCCGTAGGCCTCGAACCTGATGTCCAGGGCCTTCCACCTTGCCGAGAACTCCACCTTCCAGCTGAGCTTCCCGTTTCCAGACAGGACGTCCATCTCGCCCTCGTTGCCGCAGCCCTCGAGCCAGCGGCCTTTCACCTCCATGCCCTCGCATCTGTAGAGAACCTTGTGCTCCCCTGATATGTATTCGTAGGCGTTGGTCGTGTAGATCCGCCCGCAGCTCTCGCAGACAACGAAGTAAGGGAGGGTCTCCATGTACTTCTCCTGCCCTATCTCCTCCTTGATGATCTCTCCGACCCTCTTGCTGTTCTCAAGGAGGGTCATTATCTCCTCGTTAAGGACGCCATCCTGGTAGACCTTGTTCCCGGACATGAAGTGGTAGTCCGCACCGACTATGTCGAGGGCCTCGAGTAGGAGCGAGGTCATGTGGGAGCCGAAGCTGGTGTGGCAGTCCCCGAAGTCGTCCGGTATCGAGGACACGGGGTACCCCAGCCACTTCTCCATCTCCTCGGGGAGGCCCGCGGGGACCTTCCTGAGGCCGTCCTTGTCGTCGGAGAAGGCGATGAGTTCCGCGTTGTATCCCTGATTCCTCACACCCAGTGCCACGGCATAGTTCCTGAGGGCGTCCCCCAGGCTGCCTATATGGGGGAACCCGGAGGCTCCGAGTCCACTCTCCGTCCTGATCAACTCTAGGCTGCGACCGAGCTTCTTCTCCCTTTCAATCAGCTCCGCGGCTGTCTTGTCGTACCAAGTGCCCAGTCCGATGATCTCAGATTTGGATGCCTGTCGTCCTTTTTTCATCATATAGCCCAGCTTTTTACAACCTTAAAGGAAAGCTCCTTAAAAAAAAGGTTGTTGCACCTGATCCCCGTTTTTTCATGCTTTTTGGCTGAGAATCGATACGCTTAGAGTATGGGTGGGTATGTTCTCGTTTTTCTCCTTCGTCAGCCTTAAACTATTGTTCGCCATATCCTACTAGAATGAACGAACCGGAGGAGACGGTGAAGGAGAAGACTCCTTTCATCACATATCTACTTCTATCGATCTTGGTCGTAGTCCAGCTCTACCTCTCGTTGACGAGCGTAGGGACGTCCAAGGAGATGTACGACACCTTCTCCCTGGTTCCGAAACGCCTCTTCCAGGCCGTCTACCTTGATAGCCTGGTCACCTACATGTTCCTTCACGGAAACCTCGTCCACCTCATCGTCAACGGATTCGCCCTATACGGGGTGGGCATTATAGTGGAGAGGGACATAGGCCATCTG
>JAUVYU010000052.1 GCA_030602935.1 Candidatus Bathyarchaeota archaeon
GGTGTTGATTGTAAACTCTTGACGGAGCGTTGAGGCATGGGTGCAGAATTCTCGGTTGAGGAGATCCACGGCCGCCGCGCCAATGTGGCTGTCTTCCCCTGCTGCGCGTTACAGATGCCGCCTTTCCCTATGGGCTACTAAGGCTTCATCCAGCTCTGATGTGTCAAGTTGATTTCCTTAGTACCCCCTACCTTTGAGAGGGTATGACTATCTCCGGTCGGAGGATCCTCTGGCGGATCTGGGTGGTGCCGTCTATACTCGCCTGTTCTCCCTCGTGGGACCTCAGGAGGCTGAAAGTTTCATCCCTCATGGGGTAGACGCCGAAGCCCTCCGTGGTGATGAGGGTAAGTCCGACTTCGTCGCCTGTCAGCCCCAGGCCGATCTCCTGCCCCAGGAAGTCCGTGAGGTCTTTCTGGTCCACACTGCCGGTCACTATGCCGTTTACGCCCATCTCAGCAGCCTTACGCAGGGCGTCCAGAGTGACCACGGAGCCCCCGACGATTATATCGCCCTCGTGCCCCTCTCCCATCACCTCGGTGGTTAAAGCTTCCCCCGGCTGGGCGACGACGAAGACGAGTTCGCCGTGCGCCTCCCCGCCGACGCCGAAGACGCCGTTGACGAGCGCACCGCGTGTCTCGACGACGGCTCCCTCCCCGGGGATCACTTTCACTATCCTCCCGGGTACGTGGGCCTTCACCTCAACGGGGATGGGGTTGCCCCTCACGATAATACGGCCGGCTTTCTTAGCGAAGACCTCGATGAACCCGTCCAGGGGGGACCTGCATGTCTTGGTGAACCAGCCGAAGAAGAACCGGGAGATGGCGATCACCTCGTCCTGCGCTACCTGGTCTCCCTCCTTCTTCAGCATGTACCGTTCCGTCTGCTCCGGTTCGACTCCCAGCGCGGCGTAGACCTTCACCTCCTCCGCGGCGGGGTTCCTGACGATGCCGCAGGCTATGACGGTCTCGGCGTCCACAATGTCCCCGACGTCGACGAAGACTTCTCCCTGGGTGGGTATCCTCCTGACCTTCCTTATGAGGGTCTCCTCCTCCAGTTTCACTCCAAAGCGTGTCACTGTCATCACCTAGGTCCTCGCTCTGGGAGCCACCGGCCTCGGCTTCAAGGACTCCACCCAGGTGGAGAGAGCCTCCTTCTTCGGTGTCTCAATCGGCCTTCCACGGGCGTCTACGATGACCCCGTTCTCGCCTCCCGTCACTGTGGCGTCCAGGCTTCTGCCCCTGCCGACGCCCACGTCGAACCTCCTGGTGGGGCTCACCACGATCCTCGCCGATTCGTCTGCCTCGAGGGGGAGGATTTTCAGCTCTCCGAAGGCGACGGTCTCTGCAGTGATGACCCCATCTGGTGTGGTCATGCTCACCGTAAGCGCCTCGTCTCCCTCCTCGGCCTTTCCCTTGGCTGCCACGCAGGTTCCCAGTTTGTGGAGGCAGGTCTTTGACAGTATCTGGAGCGCTGCCTCCCTGTTGGTGTCGAGGAGCATGCCGGTGTGGGGCATCATGCTGGAGACGTCGACGTGGATCTCCGTGACGCCCCAGGGCTGGATGGCGTCGAGGAGCAGCAGCGACGCTATCCTCAGGTTCTCCGGGTCTTTGAATACGCTCCCCCTGCCGATGACGACATGGGTCCTCTTGAGGTCCAGGATCGAGGGCTCCAGAGCCTGCTCGAACATCATCCCCAGGTCTCGCATCATCCGGACCCCCTTGAGCCTCGTGGCGTAGTTCCTGTGCTTCTCCAGACCGAGCCTGATGGCCTCCCTGACGGCCGACTGCTGAACCATCCTCTCCTCGTCCGAGAGGGCTTCAGGTTGCAGGACCATGAGGTTGCCCACTATGTTGCGGGCCCTCCTCTCGCTGATGTCTCCGGGGATCCAGCGCATGATGTTCTCGACCCCCGCCTCCTTCATTATGTTGCCTACCCCGTAGGTCAGCCCGACGTCAGCGTTGAGGGATCTGTTGAAGACGCCGTTATAGACAGAGTAGACGTCAGTGGTCGCCCCTCCGACGTCGACCGCGAGAAGGTTCACCCCCCTCTCCCGGGCGTAGGCGTATAGGACCTTCCCAATCGCCGCCTGAGTAGGGATGATCCTGCCCTCGACCCACTTGACCAGCTTGTCGAAGCCCGGGGAGTGGATGATGACGTGCTCCATGTAGGAGTCGTAGATCCCCTCCCTGGCTGGGCCGAGGTTCTCTGTCTCGATGAGGGGGCGGACGTTGTCCACGGCCCTCGTGGCGTACCTGTCCTCAGGCAGCATCTTCGATACGGCCTCCCTAATATCCACGTTCCCGGCGTAGACGACGGGCAGCTTGTAACCCTCACCGAACCTCGGCTTGACGTCGGCGTACTCTATGAGGCGCGCCATCGCTAGGACCTGCTTCTCTGCACCTCCGTCCGTTCCGCCTGCGAGGAGAAATATCTCGGGTTTGAGCCGCCTCATCCTCTCGATTATCTTGAAGCGGGGCAGGCGGTCGTTGTAGGAGAAGACGTCCATGAGGAGGGCTCCGGCCCCAAGGGCCGCCCTCTGGGCTGACTCTGTGGAGATGTTCCTTATGAGTCCAGCCACGTTCATGTAGATGCCGCCGCTCGTGCTGCTCGAGCAGAGGAGCCGGTGGTCGCCTGAGGGGCCTCCGCTGGTCCATAGCTCCTTTCCCAGCTTCTGGCCGAGGCCCCTGATGGCTCTCTCGACGCCGATGGTCACGTCGAGTTCGGGTGGATCCACGGTGGTGGGAGCCTCACTCGTTCCCTGGACTCTGTACCCGTCTTCTGCCCTCTCTATGAGGGCTGCTTTAGTATGGTGGCTGTCGATGCCTACAATCAGGTAGGACTCTTCCTCTGAGCCCATTTCGTTCACTGTCTTCTGAAGCCTCGGGCTCCTGTATAACAATTATGTTTCATTAACCAAATGACGGTTAATAGTCGAACATTCATTTTCCAGTAAATTGATGGAAGATCTGACAGACACACCAGACCCGGACAGAAAGCTGAGGTCGATCTCCGAATATGAGATCGATTCACTGAGCTTCCCCGAGGCCGTGAATCTAGACGTGGGGATATTAAACTCCCTAAGAGTTCCCACCAGGCTACTAGAGCTCCCTCAATCGGCTCTCCCGGCTGTCTCCTCCGCCAGCAGCTGGATCGCCAACGTGGCGACCAGCAGAATGAGGGACGTCGCGTAGAAGGCGTTGGTGAGGCCCAGGTTGTCCGCGATAATTCCTAGAAGGAGGGGGCCAACGAAGTATCCGAGGTCCCTGAAGAAGCGGTAGCTCCCGATGAGGGTACCCTCCAGCTCCGAGGGGGCGATGTCGCTAACCATGGCGACGAGGGGGGTGTAGAAGAGGGCCGCCCCGACTCCGAGGAGGAGGGAGCAGGCGACGAGAAGGGTGAAGCTGCCCGTCATGGTGAAGGTGACCACGCTGATCATCGAGCCAGCGAGGCCTACGACGATGATCTTTTTCCTGCCGATCCTGTCGGAGGTGTGGCCTGTCAGCGGTTGGAGGAGGGCCCAGGAGAACGTGAAGGCAGACATAACCGTGGAGACCTTCCCAATGTCCATACCAAGCCCCACAAGGTACAGGGGAAGGAAGGAGACGACGAGGCTGTCCATGATCTTGCTGCTGAAGCCGGCAAAGTACATGGGCGCCAGTTGCCTGGCGTAGGCGGTGATCTTCACCCTCTCCTTGGGTCTGGTTCTCTCCTCGTGGACGACGCCTTTGGTCTTAGGGATGAAAAAGAAGCTCGCGACGGCACCGACGGCGGAGATGGCCATGAGGATTGTGAAGGGCTGCCTGAGGCCGTAGGAGACGGCGAGGTACCCGGCGAGGGAGGTCCCCAGCGTCGAACCCCCGTAGGCGGCGAGCTGGAAGAGGCCCATCGCGAGGCCGATCCGGGAGGGGATCACCTCCGTCATCGCCACCATGATGCCGACGAAGGTGCTGCCGCTGCCGAGGCCGATGAGGGCTATTCCCAGGAGCATCCCCGTGAACTGGTCCGCCGAGGCGATCACCATACCGCCGAGAGCCGAGACGATGGCTCCGACGACGATGACGGGCTTCCTCCCGACGCGGTCCGAGAGGGCGCCCATGAAGAGGTTGGTGACGGCCTTGGTGAGGCCGAAGACCGATGTCACCATGCCGATCTGGGTGAAGGAGGCGATCATCAGGACCTCCCTCGCGAAGAGGGATGATAGCCCCCTCTGGATGCCCCAGACGACGCCTGCCAGCAGCTCGACGAACAGAAGACCGGCCGCTATGAGATACACTCTGTCCTTTTCCGTGGACCGCCTCACCCCTCCGGCGAACGCTCCCATGAACTTATACGCCGAAATTATAGGTCTTACTCTTTCTAAGAAGATGGAATCCAGACTTTTCACCGTCCGAACTAGGTGGCACGAAAAAAGCATGACCGGTCCTCGGCTCTCAGAAGAAATAAAAGCACCTATATGGTGTTGATTGTAAACTCTTGACGGAGCGTTGAGGCATGGGTGCAGGATTCTCGGTTGAGGAGAGGCTCAGGGAGTTCCTCAAGGATGACATAGGATGGGGGGACATCACGTCTGAGGCCCTCATCGACGACGGCCAGATGGCGAAAGGCCGCCTCTACTTCAGGGAGGACGGGGTGGCAGCCGGATTAGATGAGGTGGCGACCATATTCCGCATCCTGGGCTGCGAGGTCAACGCCATCATGAGGGACGGGAGCAGCGTCTCAAGGGACCAGACACTGATGGAGATCAATGGACCAGCGAAGGCCCTACTCGCCGGGGAGAGGACAGCACTGAACATCCTGGGCCGGATGGCGGGGATAGCCACCACCGTCTCAAAGATCGCTGCACAGGTCTCCAAGGTGAATCAGAGCACAAAGGTCGCAGCCACCAGGAAGACTCTGCCCGGATTTGGAGAGCTCGACAAGAAGGCTGTGGTCCTGGGCGGGGGAGATACTCACCGGTTCAGGCTTGACGACTGCGTCCTGATCAAGGATAACCACCTCGCCCTGCTGCCCTCGATCACGGAGGCCGTGAGAGCAGCTAGGAGCGCTGTTAGCTTCACCAAGAAGATTGAGGTAGAGATCGAGAGCCTGGAGGGGGCTGTGGAGGCGGCGGAGGCAGGGGCCGACATCATCATGTTCGACAACATGCCCCCAGGGGAGATCCGGGGATGCCTGGCACGCCTCTCGGAGCTGGGCCTCAAGGAGGGAAGGGTTTATGAGGCGAGTGGGGGCATCACACCGGAGAACGTCGGGGAGTACGCGGCCTCGGGCATGGATGTCATCTCCATGGGGAGCCTCACCCACTCCGTGAGGGCCCTCGACGTCAAGCTTGAGATTGAGATGGTCTAGAAGGAATAGATTTGGGTACGTCGGAACTGTCTGAACTTCAAAAGAAGATCGTGGAGCTGAAGGAGGAGAAGAACGCTCTCCTCATCGTCCACAACTACCAGATCCCCGAGATACAGGAGATAGGGGACCTCGTCGGGGACTCCTTGCAGCTCAGCAGGAGGGCCCAGGAGGCCGGAGACGTGGACCTCATCGTCTTCTGCGGCGTCGACTTCATGGCGGAGACCGCGTCCATCCTCAACCAGGACAAGAAGATCATCATCCCCTCCGCGAGGGCCCGGTGCCCCATGGCGGCCATGCTCCCCGTCAGCGTACTGAAGGCCGCGAAGGAGAGCCATCCGGACGCCCCGGTCGTCCTGTACGTGAACACCTACGCTGAGGCCAAGGCCGAGGCCTACGTCACGTGCACCTCCAGCAACGCTGCGAAGATCATAGGGAAGCTTGATGCTGACACCATCCTCTTCGGGCCGGACAGGAACCTCGTTTGGTACGCAGCTCAGAAGAACCCGGGGAAGACCCTCATCTCTGTGCCCGCTGACGGGTTCTGCAACGTCCACCGCTTCTTCGGAGACGGAGCTGCCGCCATGAAGCTGAAGGAGAGGTACCCGGAGGCGGAGCTACTGGTGCACCCGGAGTGCGAGCCCGAGTTCCAGATGAGGGCCGACTACGTCCTGTCGACAGGGGGCATCTCCTGTACATGCCCCCTGTCGACAGGACGTAGTCGGCCCTCATCTGGAACTCGGACTCGCACTCCGGGTGCACCAGTAGCTCCGCCTCCGGGTACCTCTCCTTCAGCTTCATGGCGGCAGCTCCGTCTCCG
>JAUVYU010000194.1 GCA_030602935.1 Candidatus Bathyarchaeota archaeon
TAATCGCAGCCCTCCTGTCGAGGGGAGTGTACAACCTTGACCTGAAGAAGTTCTTCCGCTACACCAGTGTACTCCTCGTCATCTTCGCAGCTGGCCTCGCCGGATACGGAATACACGAGCTCCTTGAGGCGGGTGAGAACATGGGCTACGACTTTGGCTTCCTCGCGGCCAAGGCCTATGACATCAACCCCCCTGTCAACCTCGACGGGAGCTACCCGCTCCTCCACGAGAAGGGGATCGTCGGCTCGATACTGAAGGCCCTAGTGGGCTACGACGGGAACCCTGAGTGGCTGAGGGTGGCAGTCTACCTCGGGTACTGGGCAGTAGTCGGGTTCTACCTCTACAGAAGGAACAGGGAGTAGCCGTCTATCTTTTTATGGGAATAGGTCGAGCGTCTTCCTACGCCCGTACTGGGATATGAAGGCCTCCGCGTACTTCACCCCGGTCTCCCGCCCCAGCTGTCGAGCCCTGTGCTTGACGCTTTCGATGACCTCCTCCAGCGGCCTGGTGCTGCCGTCATCGTCGATCTCCCACTTGACCCACTGGCTCTCGTGATGCTTGAGGGCCTCGATCTTCACCTCCATGTAGTCGGTGACATCGATGTAGACGTCGGGTTGGACGGGGATCATCGGCCTGCCGATGAAGTAGATGGCGGGGACCGGCCTGTGAGCCGGGTAGTCCGTCTCAACCAGGGGGAGGCAGGCCTTGAAACAGGCGTCGGCGGATGCGAGGCCTACTCGCCTGTGGTCGTCCCGCCAGACCATGGGGTGAAACGTTATGACGACGTCGGGTTTGAGCCGCCTGACGACGTCCACGAGCTCCTCCCTCAAGGCATCACCCGCCGGGACATCGGCGTCCTTGTGGTCCAGGAAGACGACGTCAGCCCCCAGGACCTCGGCTGCCCCCTCCATCTCCCCTGTCCTGATACGCTCCAGCTCCTCAGAGGGTATCTTCCAGTGGCCCCGTCCCCCCCTCGTGGCCACGACGATGGTCGCCTCGTGGCCTCTGTCCACGTACTTCGCAATGGTTCCCCCTGCCGATGTCTCGTCGTCGGGGTGGGCGCCAATGAAGACGAGGTGCAGTCAGGGCCCCTCCATGAACTGGGGGAGCAGGTCCCTGTGCGCCTCCATGAGCTCCTCGAAGGCCTTCTTCCCGGCTTCCAGATCGTGGACCACGGGATCTGTAAGGACGGCCTGCATGGCGATGTCCCTGTCTCCGTAGTATGCGGCCTCCACGGCGAGGTCCTGGATCATGATCTGGATGTTGCAGAGGGCTGCGAGGCCGTCGGGGAGGGCCCCTACGTGGATGGGGTGGACGCCGCTGCCGTCGACGAGGGCGGGGGCCTCGACTATGGCATCCTCCATGAGGTTGGAGACCTGACCCTCGTTGGGGAGGTTCGCCTGGAGCTCCAGGTGGTGGCTGTTGGTGATTATGCCCGCGATGATGGGCATCGCCCTCTCGCCTGAGAGCCTCCCCTTGACGTCCAGGGGCTCCTCGCCCTCGATGAGCCTCCTCGTCCTGAGCCAGTTCTCCTCCCCTTTCCTCTCCATCCGGTCTATCCAGTTGAATCCCCGGTCCTTTTTCGGGCAGACCTTCCAGGCGTAGGCGAGGTACTCCCCCATATGATTGTCGTCGGTGGAGGGGTAGAGGCCGAACCTGTCATAGATGGCCCTGCAGAGGGGCTGGAACGTGGGGTCGACACCCTTGAGCCCTTCGTCGAGGAGGGGGTAGGCGTCGTCGCCGTTGGTGAGCCTCAGCTCCTTGAACCAGCTGAAGTGATTCAGGCCGGCGGAGACGGCGTCGAGGAGAGAAAAAGGCATCCCCATGATGGGGGCGAGGCGCTTCATCTGGTGCTCAACCTCGTGGCAGAGGCCGAGGACCTTGATGTCCGTGTACCTCTCGACCGCTAGGCAGAGGCGGGGGACGGGATTGGTGTAGTTCAATAGGAGGGCGTCAGGGCAGAGGTCCTCCATGTCCGAGCAGATGGCCAGGACCGGTGGCACCATCCTGAGGGTGTGGAAGAGGCCGCCGGGGCCGCCGTTCTCCCCGATGACCTGCTTTATGCCGAGGTTGAAGGGGATCTCCCAGTCCTTCCTCCACCTGTTCATCCGGTCCACTGCGATGGAGAGCACCACAAAGTCGGCGTCGGTCAGGGCATCCTCCCGGTGAGAGGTCCACTCCACCTCGATCTCCGAACCCGTCTCCCCCACGATCTTGGCGGCGAGGGAGCCCATCTCCTCAAGCCTCTCCTCGTCGATGTCATGGAGGACCAGGCTGGAGCCTTGGAGGGCCTCGATGTTGCAGGCGTCCAGGACCGAGTTGTAGCCGAAGACGCTGCTCCCCGCCCCGATGAGCACGATTCGAGCCATCAGAATCAAGTATAACGGGGGCGCTACCCAATAAAACCCTTACAAGGGCACAGCCCGATGAGGGGCGGCTAGCTGTACTCGGTGACGAGTCCCTGGAGCGTCTCGTAGGTCGTGTACGTCCCCCTGTATCGGATTATCCCCTGCCTGTCTACGACCAGGATTGTGGGGATCAGGCTCACCTCGTATGTCCGCAGTGTCTCCGGGGAGCTCCCGACGAACCAAAGGAAGTTGTTCTCCTCGATATAGTCTATGAACGCGTCGGTCCTCGTGGTAGGATCGATCTCAACGGAGACGATGATAACCGCCTCCTCGTTCTCATGAAGCTCTCTGAGCTCCTCGATCTCCGCCTTGCACGGACCACACCAGATGGCCATGAAGTCTATCACGACCACCTCCCCCAGATGCTCGCTGAGGGTGAAGACCTCACCATCCGGATTGACTGCAGTGAAGTCAGTCGCCTTCGAACCGACATCGATGCCTGCCCTAAAGCGGAAGTAAGTATCCCAGACCAGGTAACCCGCGGGCAGCAATACGATGATGAGTGCGATGCCCATGATTCGGCGATCCTTGAAGTCCAATGAGACCAAGTCTATCTTTCGAGAAGATCGGCGCCTTAAACAGTTTTTGATTAGAACCCTGAGGGTTACAGTATCTGGATACCCATCAGGGCGCTGGCGAGGAAGATGGCCCCGAATATGAGGAACAGGGCCGCGACGATGTACCTGAGATATCTCTCGGGCAC
>JAUVYU010000167.1 GCA_030602935.1 Candidatus Bathyarchaeota archaeon
GAAAAAACCTATCACTCTCATTAATAATAGATAACATATAACAGTATCTGACACCATTATTGTACATTAAAACATATCAGAAATCCATAAACATCGAAGAATTGTAAGTAAATTATGCGAGAAATATAAACGAATATAAAAAACTCGAAAGATCGCATATCGTACTTAAATCAATACTCTAATATCGTCTACTCTATCGATGGGAGACGTATCCTAGCTCCTCCAACTTGCTCACGACCTTCCTAGCACTCTCCTCCACCGTCTCCCTATCCGTGTCCAAAACGAGCTCCGGATCCTCAGGCTCCTCGTAGGGATCGTCGACGCCCGTGAAGCCCGAGATCTCACCTGCCAAGGCCCTCTCATACATCCCCTTGACATCTCGTTCTATACAGGCCTCTACGGGGCACCGGACATAGACCTCGACGAACTCCCCTATCTCCTCCCGGGACATCCGGCGCCTCTCCCTGTATGGCGAGACGAATGTGGCCAGTACGGCGACCCCGTTCCTGGTAAGGAGCTTGGCGACGAACGTCACCCGTTTGATATTCTCATCCCGGTCTTGTTTTGAGAATCCGAGATCACTTGTCAGACCTTTCCTGACGATATCTCCGTCAAGGCGTTCGACTTTATGCCCCCTCTCCCTCAGCATCTCAGCGACTCTGTCAGCAACTGTGGTCTTGCCTGAGCACGGGAGGCCTGTAAACCATGCCGTGAAGCCTTTATGTCCGCTCATTGCCGCTTCCCTCTGCATACGCCTGCTAGAATTTAAAAATATTCAACTGATAAAAGAGAGCCCTTTCAGGATTGGATAATAATGTAATGAAAAAAGGAGCTGGAATTAATCCACTACTATCATCGTCAGTGTTGACCGAACGTTTTCAAGCGTCCTGATGCTGTCGCTGATGGCCGCCTTGAGCTTCTCCATCGTCTCGGCCTCGACCCTCACGACGAGGTCGTATACGCCGTAGACTCCGTAGACCTCCTTCACCTCCTCGACTTTATTCAGGGCGTTGGTCACGTTCTCTTCAGAGCCCATATCAGTATTAATCAGAACGTATGCGAGGTTCATTCTGCTCGCATTCCATCTTATCCACTTCGTTTATAGCTTTTTTCAAGAGACTTTCGACAATGACCTTGAACAAAAAAAAGAAAAAAGATAGAGAAACTAATAGGTAGAGTTATTTTCCCTTGAAATCAGCCTTCCTCTTCTCCAGGAAAGCGGCAACTCCTTCCCTCATATCCTCTGTCGTGAAGAGCTCGCTGAAGGCCTCAGCCTCAGCAGATAGACCCTCCGTCAGGCTGACGCTATCGTTCACCAGCTTCTTCGCCTTTCCGAGGGCAATAGAGGGTCCAGATACCAGGATCTGGGCGAGGGCTCCTACCGCCTCCTCGAGCTTGTCTGGCTCGACGACCTCGTTGACCAGCCCCATCTGGAGGGCCTCCGGGGCCTTCACCATCGCCCCGGTCATTATGATCTCCTTAGCCTTGGCTGGGCCCACGAGGGAGGGCAGCAGCTGGGTTCCCCCCCAACCGGGTATGAGCCCCAGGCTGATCTCTGGCTGACTGAACCGGGCTCTCTCCGATGCTATCCTGAAGTCGCAGGCCGTGGCGAGCTCGCAGCCTCCCCCGAGGGCGTAACCGTTCACAGCGGCGATGACGGGTTTGGGATGGCTCAAGATCTTCTGAACGGTCTTCTGTCCCTTCTCCGAGAACTTCTTCGCGTCATCAGGGGAGAGTTTCGGAAAGTTGGTTATATCAGCACCTGCGCAGAAGGCCCTCTCTCCCACTCCCGTGATGACAACGCAACCTACTGAATCATCCTTGACCACCTCGTCCAAGGCCTTCTGAATCAGGTCGTGCATCTCCAGAGTCATGCTGTTGAGCTTGTCAGGCCTGTTCAGACGGATCCAACAGACACCCTCCTCGACCTCGACTAGGACAGGGCTCTCACCTGACACCTAATTCCCCTCCTTGAGTTCGAAGGGCCCCTTAGGCAGGTTCGCCCCCAGCTTCATCGCCGTGTCGATGGCCTCCCTGCCGGCAATCCCCTCTGCGACCACCTTCTCAGCCTCCGTGATCAGGACATCGAGGAGCAGGTCGACGTCGAATCCCTCTCCCAGCGCCTCATCGACAGACGGCCTCTCAGCGTAGCTGTAGAATCCCTCTCCCGTCTTCCGGCCCAGCTTCTTCGCGTCAAAGAGGGCCACGATGCTCTTTGCAGGTTTATATGCAGTATCGAGGTTCTCCTCGAAAACCTTGAGGATGTGGTGTACGATATCGATCCCTATCAAGTCGGAGAGCATGAAGGGGCCGAGGGGCATCTTCGCCCCATACTGCATCGCTGCGTCGATCTGCTTGACCGTGTACTCGCCGGACTCCGCAAGCTTGGCTGCCTCGTTGAGGTACGTGATGAGGACCCTGTTCACGATGAACCCCACGACGTCCTTCTCCACCACGACAGGGGTCTTCCCAAGCCTCTCCGCAACGGCCCTCACACCCTCCAGAGTAGCAGAATCTGTACCAGCCCCAGGTATCAATTCCACGAGGCGCATATGGGTCGGGGGATTGAAGAAGTGCATCCCAATGAACCTCTCCGGCTTGGTGACCGCCTCTGCGATACGGGTGATACTGATGCTAGATGTGTTCGTCGCAAGCAGCGCATCCCCCCTAACGAGACCTGAGACCTCCCCCCAGACCCGCCTCTTCAAGTCCAGGTCCTCCGGGATGGCCTCGATCACCAGATCGGCGTCCTTGACGGAGTCAGCGAGGTCTGTGGAATAGGAGAGACGGCTCAACGTCTCCTGGGCTGCCTCCTCGGTCATCCGGCCCCTCTCCACGTTACGCATGAGATTCCTCTCAACCCTGGTCTTCGCGTTGTCAATGTAATCCTGCGCAATATCGCGCACTGTGACTTCGAAGCCGTTCGTGGCAGCTATCTGGGCTATAGTGTGACCCATGACGCCAGCCCCGAGCACAGTTATTCTCTCAACTTTATCGGGAACCATAACCTTTCAGGTGCCTCTATCTTTGATGAGATTTAAAGCATTTTTCAGGGCACGGCTTTGCCAGAATCCATATCATCTTTTTAAAGAACTTGTATCAGTCAGGAGCCTACTTGGATTAACACAGTAAGCCATTTTGTGGGGTCACGCTACATACAAGAAATAAAGTCCTTGTGGCAGAGATTCAATTATTTAGGCGGTTTCAAGTGCAGCTGATAAAAGGTAAGCTAAGCCAATTGAAAAAAATCAGTCTGTTATCGATGCTCCTGATATTATCTTTGAGCGTCCTCCATGCTCCGCCCGTTGAAGGAGGAGCCAACGGCAAGGTCGTTCTGATCGTCGGGGACGAGTCATACTACGCGGTGAACATGGAGGGGATCCTGCTCGGAGAGGGATTTGACGTAGAGCATAAGAGCAGCGGATTCAACGACCTTACAACCCTCCTGACGTACGACGCAGTCATATTCAACCATTACAG
>JAUVYU010000137.1 GCA_030602935.1 Candidatus Bathyarchaeota archaeon
CCATGATCGCCCTCGGGGTCTCAGGAGAGGAGCAGGACCGACGGGTGGACGAGCTCATCGACATCGTGGGGCTCAGTGAGAGGAAGAACCACAAGCCGGGGGAGCTGAGCGGAGGAGAACAGCAGCGCGTCGCCATCGCGGCGGCCCTCGCAAACGACCCAGCCATCATCCTCGCAGACGAGCCGACTGGGGAGCTGGACTCCGTCAACGCAAGCATCATCGTAGACTACCTCACCAAGGTGAACAAGGAGATGGGTAAGACGATCATAATGGTGACCCACGACCCAACCGCCGCCAGATCAGCCGACCGCATCCTGAGGATCCAGGACGGGGTCGTGAGGAGGGATGTGGAGCCCGTGGAGTCTCAGACGAAGGACTCCGTCGACTACGCCGACATACTCAAGGAGCGCATCTCCGATATCGACAGGCAGCTTGAGGAGCTGGACGACAGATTCAAGAAAGGCGGTGTGACGGGGGACGAGTTCGTCGAGGGGCAGACCAAGCTGAAGCAGACCCGCTCGGTCCTGGTGGACGAGCTGCACAGACTCGGCATCCTTTACTAAACCCCTGAGGGCTCCAACAGAGCCAGAGCTTGCACGGGTCGGTTAAAAATAAGAAAAAATATGTAGAGTTGCCCTGGCCTACTTGGTTGTCAGGGTATAATAGCAGCCTAGGCCGTCAAAGGCTTCGTCGATCTTCCCTAGAAGGTCTTCGACCTGCTTCATCGTAGGCTCCTTGGCCCACTCGTAGAAGAAGTCGTACTCACCCAGCATGGACTGCGCTTCGCTGATTATCTTCACCGGCTCGTAGCAGTCAACGTAGATCTTCTTCATGTTCTTGAGGTAGGCATCCCAGTCATTGGTGTTCGACTGCATTCTCGAGGGATAGGGAAGGCACTTGTGGCTGAACTTGACCTCCGTGGTTTTAGAGAGTTCAACCGCTACAGCCTCAAGGGCGCTGATGGCCTTCACGAGAGGAGGCCCGTAAACTCTGACAAAACTTCTGGTCATATGTATCTCCTAACAGATGTTAGAATGGAAACCACTTAAATCTTTAACTAGGGAGCACGGGTATGAACAGAATTTCTCATCAACATGTAAAGCTACGGAGGGAGATCAGGTTTCAGGTTCTGGGGCGGCCTTGGCCTGTTTCTCCTTCGCCATGCGGATCATCCTAAGCCTGTAACTCAGATATCTGTCGTCCATGGAGAACTTGGCCGGATGCGGCGTCCTGACCGGCCCCCCACAAGTCGGGCATGCCTCCTGATTCAAGGTATAACGGTCACATTTTTTGCATTTCCTGAGGAGCCAGACCAAGCGTGAACACCCTGTCACTCACGTGTATACGTGAAGCTGCCGTCGTGGTCAGCCCAAGTCTTCGTCGTGACCTCCACGATCTGATCCATTGTCGCCTCCGCGATCTTATAGTCCTCCGCGATCACCTCTATCCTGTACTTGGGGGCGCCAAGGCTTGTGAGGACCGCTTCCGCGTCGTTCTCCGAGGCCACCTCCATGGCCGCCAGGAGGGTCTTCTTGATCTCCTCCACGCCGTTGGACTCCAGGGAGGTTATCTCTATGACCCCGTCGATGGATACCCCTTTGATCACGATCTTGCCCTTTACGACCTTCGCCAAGGCCTTGGAGATCTTCTTCGTCAACCCCGCCTCGTGGAGGGCTTCAGCCCCGTTCTTCGCGGCGGCCTCCAGACCGGCGTAGAGGCTGCCGAAGTGTTCCACCAGTTTCAAGCCGGCTTTCTTGAATATGTCCTCCTCGCTCATCTTCAGTGAGACGGCGGCGGACCTCAGGAGGCCCTCGGCCTTCCGGTTCTTCTTCCACGCCTCCAGCTTCTTCCTCTTGTCGTCCTGGGTGACCCGCCTGAGGGAGAGGTCGATCTGCTTTCGGGATGGGTCGACACGACGGACGTTGAGGACCACCTTCTGCCTCTCCCTGACGTGGTTCCTGATGTTCCTGACCCAGGAGGATGAGATCTCCGAGATGTGGAGCAGCCCCTCCTTGAAGTCGTACTCGTCGAGAGTCACGTAAGCACCGTGGCCCACGATCCGGACCACCGTGGCGACGATGAGGTCGCCGACCTCAGGCCAATCCGAAGGACTCTCGCTCATATGTTCACCCTAATACGGATATCACAGGGCCCTTGATGTCGGCCTTGCCGCCCGTGGGCTCGGCCAGCGTCTCACCGCAGTTCCTGCAGCTGATGACGTGGGTCGTGTGGCTGAAGATGATCTGCTCGTTCTCGCAGGTCCTGCATCGCACCCTCAGGAAACGGGAGCTGGGACGGGGGATAAGGTCCTCCCACTCGGCCATCTATACCAACTCCACCTTCTTGAGCCTAATCCCCTTCCGCTGATGTGTGAAGCCGCACTCGCCACATTTGAGCATGAGTGACTGCTTCTTCGTGACCTTGGCTTGGTTGTGCTGCAGCGGGAACTTCTGCCCTCCGTAGCCCCTCTTCCGGACCTTCTGGTGCCTCTCACCCTGCTTCGCGCCCTTCCTCTTCCCAGCTTTGTAGAGGGAGACGTTGAACACGGTGTGCGTCTTGCACCTCGGGCAGTGTGTCCTCATTGTACGCGGGAACTTCATTTTTGAATCTCCACCTCTTTTGCGATACCCCGCCTTATTAGGTTTTCAGCGTTCTCAACGGGCAGTGAGACTAAGTCCTCCGGCTTGAAGGGGCCGTAGGTCTTCATGTCGATGCCCATGATCGCCGGCACCGCCTGGAGGAAACGGACCACCTTCTGGTCTGCCCTCAGCGGGGGTTTTGCGTCTACTTGGGGCACACGACCCATTAATATACTTTTCAATCTCTCCTCGTGGCCCGAGAGCACGGTCCGGAGGTCCGCGTGGAGGGCTCTCTCCTCCCTCGTGAGGGACGAACTTGTAATGGCCTCCCCGTTCAGCTCCGCTCCCACTATCTTCCTCAGCCTAACCTGGGAGAGCTCCCTGAGCAGCCTCTCCGCGTGGCCCCTCTCTTTTTCCGAGATGCGTCCCTTGAGGGAGGACTTGTCTATCATCCGGGTCTGCTCCCGCAGCTGGGAGACGTAGTCCGTCATCTCCCCGTAGAAGACCTCCTGCAGGGGCTGGAGGTCCCTTCTGTGCCTCTCCCTCCTCCACGCCTCCAGAAGCCTGTCGTACCTACTGCTCACCTCACTACCCTCCCCGCCTTCCTGCCGAGTATGAACATGGCCACGGCGAGGGGAAGCTCCACGGTCTCGTCCTCGAAGGGGCCATACACCTCTCCACCCAATTCGATTATCGGAGTCCTCCTGATATGTATACTCTCTGTCCCCACTTTGAACGCGATGGACTCCATGAGGGGGTCGTAGTCGGTTAGCTCGATGATGGGCACGTTCTGGGTCAGCCACCCGGTCTTCCCGTGGAGGGTGTTGGGAAGCCTGATGAGACGCCTGATGTCCGTAGTCACCACCGTGTCTATGGAGGAGGCCTGCCCCTTGACGGCAGCGGCCATGAGCCTCTCAAGGGTGTTCTTGGTCATGTACCTGAATATCCCGCTGGGGTGTCGCTCCACGAGGGTCTCAAGTATCGCGTCCCTGTTCTCCTCGAGCCTCTCCCTGGCAGCCTTCGCCAGCTTGAGCTCCTTCATCCCCTCGAGCGTCAGCTCCCCGATGAAGTTGTAGAGGGCCCGGGCGGTGCGCATCCTCCAACCGTCGCTGGACATCGCCGAGCCCCCTCCCACGGCCCTCGAGACGAAGCCGTGGTACTCTGCCTCTATGCCGATGGCCAGGATGTAGTCGACTATCTCTCTCCTCGAGAGTTGGTTGAGCCCCTTGACCGTGGGGTTCCGCACGTGGACGTGGTAGCCCCGGTTCCCCGAGAAGTTGACTGAGAGGTCGCCGGTGCCCTCGTACCCGAAGTCTTGGATG
>JAUVYU010000151.1 GCA_030602935.1 Candidatus Bathyarchaeota archaeon
GGACGTCGGCGTCTCTGCCACGCTGGACGAGCTCATAGTAACGATCAGGGACATGATCTACAAGGAGGAGAAAATCCTCTTCCCCATGAGCATGGAGGCCCTCACCACGGAGGACTGGCTCAGGGTGAAGGAAGGAGAAGAGGAGATCGGCTACGCATGGATCGAGCCCCTCGTCGACTGGAGCTCGGAGGCCAAGGAAGCCCCACAGGTCGAGACGGTATCCCCCACGGGCAAGGTTGAGCTCGACGTCGGACGCCTAACCCACGAGCAGATCAACCTGATCCTCACCCACCTCCCCATCGACATGACATACGTCGACGAGGACGACAAGGTCGCCTACTACTCCCAGGGGAAGGAGAGGATCTTCCCCCGGAGCCCCGGGATAATCGGGAGGGCCGTGGATAAGTGCCACCCGCCGAAGAGCGTCCACGTCGTGGAGAAGATCGTGGAGTCCTTCAAGAGCGGCGAGAGGGACGTCGCCTCCTTCTGGATCGACCTCTCCGGCAGGCTGGTCCAGATAAGGTACTTCGCCGTCAGGGACGGCGAGGGGAACTACAGGGGGACCCTCGAGGTCAGCCAGGACGTCACGGAAATTCGGAAGCTTGAGGGCGAGAAGAGGCTGCTGGACTGGGAGTAGGTCTAGGAGTCTGGCCTAGTCCCCAGGATGAGTTCCACGTCCATCTCGACGCCGTCTCTTAGAACCCTCAGGTTCAGTGGGTTCCCGGGTCTCAGGTTCCTCTCTATGTAGACCATCAGGTCGTTGAAGTCCTTCATGGGTGCTTCATCCATCCCGATGATCACATCCCCGCCGACGGTCACTGTTACCTCATCTATGGTCACCTGCCTGTCACCACCCCTTAAACCCGCCTCGTCGGCAGGGCCCCCGGTCGTAACGGAGACGATGAGGAAGCCCCTCGTCGACTCGTCTAGGTCCATCGCCTCCTTTATCTCCGGGAAGAGATCGAATCCCTCTATCCCCAGCCAAGGGTGGTCGTACCTTCCCTCCGAGATGAGGAAGGGGGCCTCCCTTGCGATGGTGTCCGACGGGACCGCGAAGCCGACCCCCGCGAACTGCGCCACCTCGCCGATGATGGCCGTGTTCATGCCGATGACCTCCCCATCCAGGTTCAGGAGGGGCCCCCCGCTGTTGCCGGGGTTGATGGCGGCGTCCGTCTGGATGACGTCCACTATCCTGTAGTTGTGGGGAGCCTGCATCTGCCTCCCCAACGCGCTGACGATGCCCGCGGTCATGGTGTCCGCAAGCCCGAAGGGGTTCCCGACGGCGATGACCCACTCCCCCACGAGGAGGCTCGAAGAGTCGCCCATCCTCACGGGCTTGAGCAGGGACGCCGCGAGATCGACGTCGATGACCGCCACGTCAGAGTAGGGATCCGTCCCGACGACCTCCGCGGGGACGATGGTGCCGTCGACGAAGGTCACGGTGATCCCTCCCTCGACTGCTCCCTCCACGACGTGGTAGTTTGTGATGATCCTCCCCTCGTAGTCGTATACGAAGCCTGAGCCGCTGACGGCCCCCGATGAAGTACGGACCGTGATGAGGACGGCGGAGCCCCTCGTCTGCTCGTAGATCGAGTTCAGCCCGGGAAGGTACGAGACGTTCAACGGCTCCTGGGCGATGACAGAGTCCCTGAGGTCAGAGATCTCGTCGCTCGTGTCCTGGATCTGGCTATGGAGGGCCTCCACGCGGTTGTTGAGCTCCTCGATCTCGTCCCTCAGCTCGGAGACGTTCGAGTCGGGAAGGATCGAGAAGTAGTACGTCACCGCGAAGTTTGATACGATCAGCACGGCGATGACTATGTACGGGAGCCAGCTGCGCTGCTGAGTTCTGCTCCTCCCGGAGCCATAAAACCACTCATCGCTCAATGTTATTCACCCAACATCTTCCTTGATTATAGCTCGGGGTCCCAGTGACCTCGATCTGATTCTGTCTTCCGGCGAGATTTAAGTAATCTGCATGGAATCTGAGGGTTCCTCCTTTGATCGGCCGCCAAGTTTTAAGGCTTAGCGGCCTGAGTAGTTGTGAGAATCAATGTCACGTGAGTCCAAGACAGTCTATTTCGATGAGCCCGGGAAGGCGAACACGGACGAGACCCTGAGCCTCGCCAAGGAGCGGGCAGACGAGCTCGGCATCAGGAACGTCGTGGTGGCCTCGTATACCGGCTATACGGGGGTGAAGGCCTCAGAGGTGTTCAAGGGGTACAACCTCGTAATCTCGGCGGGGGTTGTCGGCTTCAGGGAGCCCAACAAACACAGGATGGACCCCGAGGCCAAGGCCAAGATCGAGGCCAACGGCGGGAAGATATTCTTCTCCACCCACGCCTTCGGCACCCTGGGACGGGCAGTGAACAGGAGGTTCAACACCATCCAGGTCGACGAGATCATCGCCCACGTCCTCAGGCGCTTCAGCCAGGGGGTGAAGGTGGGATGCGAGGTCTCCTGCATGGCGGCAGACGCGGGCCTGATAAAGACGGACGAGGAGGCCATCGCCATCGGGGGCAGCGGAGGCGGTTCGGACACGGCCATCGTCCTCCAGCCCAGCAACACCCACACCTTCTTCGACACCAAGGTGCTGGAGATAATCTGCAAGCCCAGAGGGTAGACCACCTCCCTTTTTTAAGGAAATATTCTACTCGAAACTCGAAAAATCGATGTTACCATAACATGCTGGATGTTATCTTAGCATCATCCTTGATTAACAGTCTTTATGGTGTAGACTACGTGCCCCGTTAGTGATGCGACGAGTTCGCGTCTGAAAGGAGAGATGGTGAGAATATGAATCGTCCCGGAAAGATTGGGATAATATCCCGGCTCATGAATAGCTTGCAGCAGCCCACTGAGGTCGTCGTGAGACCTGTATTAAATAAACACTTAGATAACGTGGACGATGCCCCCGTGGTGGTTGGGGTACCCGTTGTTCAGGGGAGAGAGGCCCGCATGGCCAACATTGAGGCCCGTAGGAACATCGTAAACGCATACAAGTATGGCAATAGGCCGGTACTGAGAAGGATTTTCTAGGCTCGAATGGACGGGTAAACAGGATACCTGTCAGGGGTTCTACGTGGCGGACTTTACGTTGATTTCGGTGATGTACTGGGCGTTCATGGTGAACAAGGAGATGCTCACCGTCGTCCCGATGTCCTGCACCTGGACGTTGTCAGGCCCCTTGATGTAGAGTATCATGTCCCGCCCCGACGAGAGGGGTAGATCAGATGACCCCTGGGTGTACTGCCTGCCGTCGATGGTTGGGCTCCCCGTGAGGTTGTCGTAGTGGGTCACGTTGAATGCGTCCGATACGCTGGTTCCCGCTGCTACCCTGAAGAACCAGATGGTAGTCCAAGCCTGCTCAACGCCCCTCACCTCGATCTTGTCGATGAGGAGGTCCTTGCCGCCCAGGTTCTGGATCATCACCGCCCCCACGGCCCCCGAGCTGTTCACCCAGATCTCCTGCTTCGTCAGCCTCACGTCCTCGGTCTGGAGCCTGACGGAGACGATGTTGAGGGAGTAGTAGATGGCGACGCCTGAGAGTAGAATTGAGAACGCTAGGAGCATAAGGGTCATGACGACCTGTGCAAGACCCTTCCTACTATTACACCTACTCGATCGCAATGTCTAACCCAGTCTCTTCCTTATGCCGTAAACCTATATCGATGTGTGTGTAGGGCTGGTCTACATCACCTGTAACCGGGAAATCGAGGGTCATCTCCGCAAATAACCCTGTTTTCCCTGATCTGTGCTGTTTTTCCCGGGGC
>JAUVYU010000173.1 GCA_030602935.1 Candidatus Bathyarchaeota archaeon
GGCCAGATTCAGGATGTAGGGCATATGCCCCACAACGGGGTCCAGACCAGCCTCGGCCCGCTTCGCCCTGAACGCAGCCACCTCCTCATCGGTCAGCTGCCTCGACCTCCAGCTCCGAGGATTACGCGTGAAAATCTGAAAAGTATCGCACCCAAGCTCGACAGCCCTGTCCACCGCAATGTCCACGCCCCCCGAAATGGAGACATGATAACCCAACCTCAGCCGCGCCAAACCGGAGATCACATCCAATACACCGCCCCCAGAGATAAAATCAGTGCCGTGGAGAACCCGAGAACAGCAACAAACATGGCAAAACTAATGGATTAATATCCTATCTCATTCTTCCATATTCTCTTTTAAGCAAATCTCAAACCCTAGACCGGGACAGGCACATGCAGTTAAGTCATTTAGACAAGCTCGAGGCAGAGGAAGACACAGAAAACCTCGAGGCAAACATCGAGCTCCTCACTACACACACCCGCAACACAAGCAGGACCAGGGTGACCGAGGAGGACGCCGAGCACCTCAGAGCCCTCAGGCGGATAAAGAACGCACTCTCCAAGTTCGATCTCTCCAAGAACGAGGTCAGGGTCTACCTCTACCTCGCCAGATTCGGCGCCCAGAAGGCCCAGAGGATAGCCGAGGCCCTCAGCGTCCACAGGACAGAGGCCTATAAGATCCTCCGCCGCCTCGAGAAGCAGGGACTCGTCTCATGCGTATTCGAGCGACCTATGAAGTTCGTCTCCATACCCTTCGACAAGGCCCTGGAGAACCTCATTGAGGAGCGACGCCAGAAGGTCTACCAGATGGAGCAGTGGAAGAAGCAGCTCATGGAGACTTGGCAGTCTCTCCCCAAACCCACGGCCAAGAAGATAAGACGAGAGACATTCCAAGTCCTGGAAGGTCGCAGGCAGGTGAGCGTCAAGGCCACACAGCTCCTCGACGGCTGCGAGAAGGACGTCCTGATGGTCCTCTCCGACGAGAACCTCATGTGGCTCTACAACTCCCCATACTTCGACGACCTGGAGAAGATCGTCAAAAAGAAGGGAGTGAACGTACGCCTCATGACCAACTTCTCGCCCACCAGCACCTACGTCCTCGAGGAGGTAAGCCTCGGCGAGGGAGACTTCAACTACAAGCAACTCTCCAACGCACCATGCTTCATCCTCATCGACAACGAGCAGATGCTCCTCCTCATGGAGCGAGAGGAAGGGTCAAACGGCAAGCCATTCGCCATCTGGACCAACTACAACACGCTGGTAAAGTCGTATTCTCTGCTATTCGAGATGATCTGGAAGGAGCCCCAAGATATAT
Organism: Candidatus Bathyarchaeota archaeon; assembly: GCA_030602935.1. Classification (GTDB taxonomy): domain Archaea; phylum Thermoproteota; class Bathyarchaeia; order TCS64; family TCS64; genus BS750m-G28. Next base: position 1,315 of record JAUVYU010000173.1, read on the forward strand.
CCGTCATGGCGGACGCTCCACCCGTATCCTGAGAAGCCGTTCCCTAACCTATATCAATAACTCAGTTTTTTCACCACTATCAGTTATGTAGATTACTGCTACATACAAATCGACATATTCTCTCCACCCACATGGGAAATCCAGTAAAACGAGAGTGGACAACCTCGCGGAGGCCACATAAGGGGCACGAGGGGCCATGGCGCCATGGGCACCCCCAATAGGGAGGCTCAGCAGACCCCAGATGACCCTGATAGACATCGGCACCGGAGGTAGAGTCGTCCATATCATAGGTGGTAAAGATGAGGAGATCAACAGCGAGGAACCCCCAGGGGATACTCGGGACGAGGCATGGACTGGCAGACTCAGTCAGCCTGCTCCTCATCCTATTCTCGCTCACAATAGTCTCAACCATAGCGTACTCCTACGCCCTCGGAGCTATAGGCTCAAGGAAACAGGACCTGAAGCTGGTCGCCGCCGAGGAGAAGATGCTGGACATGGAGTCAGCCATCTCAGCGGTGGTCTGGTCCCCAGGCAGCATCCGAACACTGGCTTTCTCAAACTACGACGGGCAGCTCAGGGTCGAACCCGACGCCAACCACCTCCTCCTCAACGCGACGATGGACGGGACCGCCTACACTCTCTTCGACAGCGACACAGGGCGCTTCATCTACGAGCTGCCCAACACTGTCGTAGGCCACTACGGAAGATGGATCCGGGGAGACGACAGAGCGATAGTGAACCAGAGCGCGTCCTACCAGGCCCAGATGAGCGTGGGGGTAGGCGACGAGCACGAGGAGCTGATAGCCCGATACAGGCCCCTCGCCTCATCCTCGGTGGGCGACCTGGTCTCAGGCCGGAGGATAAACAACATCAGAGTCTACGTCGTCAACCTCAACTCCTCCGCATCCATCGAATCCGGCGGGGAGTTCCACGTCAAGGTGGAGTCAGAGAACGTCACAATACAGGTCCAAAGCTACGACCTGGATGCAGACGTGACGAAGATCGATCTGAAGGCGGTACTGGATGGAGCTGAGCGGACCATAACGGTCCCCCTGACGGTGGGGGCCTCGGGGTCGACCGTGAGGATAGAGGTCGTCATCGGCTACGTCAAGATACAGGGGGTGGAGATCTGATGCCGTCCCAGGCCACCAACTACTTCTACACCCTGGTAGCCATGGGAGTCATCTCCCTGATGCTCACAAACGCCTTCGAAGGCCAAGTGGGTGCCCTCGAGGTCACAGCGGAGAAGAAGGAGCTCAGGAGGCTGATGGAGGCCGTGGCCGCCGAGGGAGCCGAGCTAATGAGCATCACGGAGGCCACGGGTGCAACCGTCAAGGTGAGCATCGAAACACCCACAACGATGGGGAATCGTCAGTACTGGGTCAGGCTGACGTCAGACGGCTCCAAGGCATGGGTGGAGGGGGGCTTCGGAGACCCATGGACGGGGACGCTCCTACGTGAAGCCTTCCTACCCTGGAATGTGTCGGCCTCAGGCACCTACAGAGGGGGATATGGAACTCTCTCGCTCAACTGCACAGATCTGGGCTCAGGACCCGTGCTGGTCATGGGAAGATGGGAGGATGGATAGAAGGTGCAATTACTAGGAAAAAAGAAGATTAAACTACCTGAGAAGAAGGACGAGGGAGTACCAGGCGAGGCCCTTCTGGGCGTCTTGGGCATGAGGAGATACAGGGTACCGGAGGGCTACGAGGAGCTCCAGAAATATCCCTTCAACCCTCCATTCTCATACTGCATAATAGCCCGCAACTCAGAGAACTCCGACCTCATATACATCATCGACGAGCTGGCGCTCACCATGGAGGAGAGGGAGACCCTCGGGACCCTCAGAGAGGTATGCGAGAGGGACCTGCAGGCCCCGAGAGAGGAGCAGACTCTCCGAGAGGCCCTCAAGGAGCAGGTGCCCCTCATCCTGGACAAGAACAAGAAGCTGGTAAAGGGCCTCACCCCCATCGGCCTGAAAAAGGTCATCTACTACCTCGAGAGGGACATCGCAGGCTTCGGAAAGATCGATGCCTTCATGCACGACATCAACATAGAGGACGTCAGCTGCACCGGCTTCGGTAAGCC